>CAYGNB010000412.1:0-2777 GCA_964351135.1 uncultured Rhodobacterales bacterium
GGAGGCCGGTTCGTCTGGTCCGGCCTGCCCGCAGAGATGAACAACAACAAGAAGATCATCGACACCTATCTGGGTGCGTGACGTATAGGAGAAAGACCATGAGCCTTCCTGATACGGCTGATGTCGTGATTGTCGGTGGCGGCGTTGCCGGATGCTCGATCGCCTACCATCTGACCAAGCTGGGGATCACCGATGTCGTGCTGTGTGAGCGCAAGCAGCTGACCTGCGGCACGACCTGGCATGCAGCCGGGCTGGTGACTCAGCTTCGGGCGACGCGCAACATGACCGAACTGGCGAAATACACCGGCGAGCTGTTTCGCGAGCTTGAAGCCGAGACCGGGCAGGCGACCGGCTACAGGCAGAACGGTGCCCTGCGTCTGGCGACCCATGATGCGCGGTTCGAGGAACTCAAGCGCGGTGTTTCCATGGCGCGCAATTTCGGTCTCGCTGCCGATGTGGTGACCCCCGGCGAGATCCGCGAACGCTGGCCCCTTGTCGAGATCGGCGATCTGTCGGGCGGTATCTGGATGCCCAATGACGGGCAGGTCAACCCGGCCGACGTGACTCAGGCCATGGCCAAGGGCGCCCGGATGCGCGGTGCACGGATCTTCGAGAACACACCTGTCGAAAGGCTGATCGTCGAGAACGGCAAGGTGCGTGGGGTCAAGCTGGCCGATGGCGAAATCCGCGCCGACCGGGTGGTCATCGCGGGCGGGATGTGGTCGCGGGAATTCGCGGCCCTCAGCGGTGTTTCCCTCCCGCTCCACGCGGCCGAACATTTCTATATCGTGACCGAACAGATGCCCGACCTGCCGCGCAATCTGCCGGTTCTGTTCGTGGCGGACGAATGTTCCTATTACAAGGAGGACGCCGGCAAGCTGTTGCTGGGCTGTTTCGAACCCGAGGCCAAGCCCTGGGGTCACGAGGGCATTCCGGACGATTTCTGCTTTGACAGCCTGCCGGAAGATTTCGACCATTTCGAGCCGATCCTGGATATGGCCATCAAGCGCGTCCCTGCGCTTGGGTCGGCCGGCATCCAGCTTTTCTTCAACGGCCCCGAGAGCTTTACCCCGGACGACCGCTATCTGCTGGGTGAGACGCCCGAGGTGGCGGGGCTCTATTGTGCCTGCGGGTTCAATTCGGTCGGGATCCTGTCATCGGGCGGGGTCGGCAAGGCGCTCGCCGACTGGATTCACGACGGTCATCCGCCGGTCGAACTGGCCGATGTGGATGTCCGGCGAATGCAGCCCTGGCAATCGAACAAAACCTATCTGTTCGACCGCACCAAGGAAACGCTGGGCCTGCTTTACAAGATGCACTGGCCCAATCTGCAATACGAAACTGCCCGCAACGTACGTCAAAGCCCGTTCCATGACCGGCTGCTGGCGCATGGTGCCTCGATGACCGAAGCCGCCGGATACGAACGCCCCGGCTTTTTCGCCCGCGATGGACGGCCGACCGAGATCGAATACTCCTTCGGCCCGCAAAGCTGGTTCGACGATACGCGCGCGGAATGTCTGGACACGCAGTCCGCGGTCACCCTGTTCGATCAGAGCTGTTACGTGAAGTTCCGGGTCGAAGGGCGCGATGCGTGCAGGGTACTCAACCATGTGTCGGCCGGAAATGTCGATGTGCCCGAAGGCAAGGTTGTATACACCCAATGGCTGAACCCGCGGGGCGGGATCGAGGCGGATGTGACGATCACCCGCCTGTCGGAAACCGCGTTCCTGGTCGTGACCATTGCCGCCAGCCAGACCCGCGACATGTCGTGGCTCAAACGGCACATCCCCGATGATGCGGCGGTGGTTGTGACCGACATCACGCCGGGCCTGCCGATGCTGGCGGTGATGGGGCCAAGGTCGCGGGCGCTGCTGGAGAAGCTGTCCGGCGCGGACCTGTCGAACCGGGCCTTTCCGTTCGGCACGAGCCAGAAAATCGAGATCGGATACGCGACCGTCCGGGCCAGCCGTCTGACGTTCGTCGGCGAATTGGGCTGGGAACTGTATATCCCCGCCGATTTCGCCGCGCATGTTTTCGACCGGATCGTCGAGGCCGGCCAGGAATTCGGGCTCAGCCACGCGGGATTCTTTGCGCTGAATTCGCTGCGGATCGAAAAGGGGTATCGCCACTGGGGGCACGATATCGGCGAGGAAGACACCCCCGTTCAGGCGGGGCTGTCCTTTGCCGTCAATTATGACAAGCCCGCGTTCATCGGGCGGGCCGCGATGTTGAGAGCGCGGGAGGCCGGGGTGCCGACCAAACGTCTGGTCCAGTTCCGGCTGCCGGAGGGTTGCCGGAAAATGCTCTATCACGAAGAGCCCATTCGCAAGGACGGCAGGATCGTCGGCTCGATCACCTCGGGCGGCTATGGCCACAGGCTCGACCGGTCCATGGGCATGGGCTATGTTCACTGCCCGGACGGCGTCACCAGGGACTTTGTCGCATCGGGCGGCTTCGACATTGAAATCGCCTGCGAACATGTCGAAGCCGAGGCGTCGTTGTCGCCGTTTCTGGATCCCAGAAACGACAGGATCAAGGCCTGAGACCGCCGGGACCGGCGGTGGCGAGCGAACGGCCATGCCGTCAGCGCTTTGTTCCAGCGCCGGCCCGGGACGGTGCTAGCAGCTCATCTTGGCGTAATACTTGGCCCAGGTGTTCTGCGACAGTGTGCCGGGCACGATCTGGCAGCCGGTGGCCTGCGTCAGCGCCTGCACCGCCTGCGGGGTGCGGCGGGCGACGGGTTTGCCATAGGGGTTCAGGTTGTTGTTGTCGCGGAT
>CAYGNB010000413.1:0-2774 GCA_964351135.1 uncultured Rhodobacterales bacterium
GAACACGATCATCGAAACGAAGAACAGCAGATAGAGCGGCTGGCCCGGACCGAAATTCGCGAGCAGCCAGGACATCACCGGCCCGCTGGCGGAGCCCTGCGAGAAGGTCGAGATCGTCACCGGCAGCAGCAGCAGCGAACTGGCAAAGATCGCGGGGATCACACCGGCCGGGTTGACCTTGACCGGCAGGTGCGACGACCCGCCGTCATAGACCTTCATGCCGACCTGGCGGCGCGGATACTGGATGTGGATCTTGCGCAGGGCGCGTTCCATGAACACCCCGAAGGTGATCGTCACCAGAACCATCAGGATGACGCCGACGATGACCGCAGGCGACAAGGCGCCCGAGCGGCCCGAGGCAAAGAACTGGGCCAGCGCCGCCGGGATCTCGGCGATGATGCCGACGAAGATGATCAGCGAAATGCCGTTGCCGATGCCGCGGGCGGTGATCTGTTCGCCCAGCCACATCAGGAACATGGTGCCGCCCACCAGCGTGATCATGCACGACAGGCGGAAGAACATGCCCGGATCGGTCGCCAGTTCGCCCGATTCCAGCGACACCGCCAGCCCGTAGGCTTGCAGGGTAGCCAGCGCCACGGTGCCGTAGCGGGTGTACTGGTTGATCTTCTTGCGGCCCTGTTCGCCCTCTTTCTTGAGCTGTTCGAGCTGCGGAACCATCGCGGTCAGCAGTTGCACGATGATCGAGGCCGAGATGTAGGGCATGATGCCCAGGGCAAAGATGCCCATCCGTCCCAGCGCCCCGCCGGTGAACATCGAAACCATGCCGCCAATGCCCTGGCCGGCCTGTTCCATGAACTCGCGCAACGCCGCGCCATCGATGCCCGGAACCGGAATGAACGTGCCGAGGCGATAGACGATCAGAAGCCCCAGCGTGAACAGGATGCGGTTGCGCAGATCGGTTGCCTTGCCGAGCGCGGCCCAGCTCGTGTTGGCCGCCATCTGTTCTGCTGCTGATACCATGTAAGCGGTCTCTTTTGCGTAAAACGCCGCCCGGAACCGTTTTCCGGCTCGGGCGGCGTTCTGGAAAACTCAGAGGCTATGTAAGCGGCGCGGGCGCCGCCCACAAGCCGTTACTCGGCCGCGGCTGCGACCTTCAGCGAACCGCCCGCCTTTTCGACTGCCTCGACGGCAGCCTTTGACGCGCCGGTAACCTCGAGGTTGACCGCCGAAGTGATCTCGCCCTTGGCCAGGACACGGACGCCATCGAGCTTGCGGCGCACCAGGCCGGATGCGACCAGTGCATCCTCGGTGATTGCCGAACCCGCGTCGATCTTGCCGGCATCGACGAATTTCTGGATCAGGCCAAGGTTCACCACCGCGTAGGACTTGCGGTTCGGCTTGTTGAAGCCGCGCTTGGGCAGGCGTTGGTAGAGCGGCATCTGGCCGCCTTCATACCCGTTGATCGCCACACCCGAACGGGATTTCTGACCCTTGATACCACGGCCGCCGGTCTTGCCGGTGCCGGAACCCGGACCACGGCCCACGCGTTTGCGGGATTTGGTCGCGCCGGGATTGTCACGAAGTTCGTGCAGTTTCATATCGCTTCTCCATTGCCGGATGTGACCCCCGAAGCGTGTGGGGCCAACCACGGCGTTTCTTGATTGATTCCCGTGGCCGCTGCGGACCACCGGGGGCGTATAGACCTACGCCTGCCGGGGATCAAGGGCAAAGCCGCCGGCGGCCAAAGACCCCGGCGGCAACAGAGACGCGACGCAGCCCCGTCCGGTCCCGGCTCAGCTTCCCGGCGGCCAGACGAAATCCGGGCGCAGCCCTTCGTGGACGGGCCGCCCGTCATCGGGCCGGGGGACGCCAGTCGCCGGATCGTAGAACGCATGGTAGGTCGCGGCGGGGAAAGACGCGTCGAACCCCATCAGGTTCGGCACGATGGCGCGGATGCGATGCTGTTTGTCATCCAGCATGATCGGCGCCCCGCATTCGGCGCAGGTGCACAGTTCCAGCGGACCGTCGGGATTGTTTGCGTTGAACGGCTGCCGGTTCAGCCCGGCGGCGTTGTCAACCGCGATGTCGCCGTGGTTGAAGAACGCCACATGCGTGGTCGGCTGGCCGGTAACGCTCTTGCAGACCGAGCAGTGGCAGGTGTGGTTGTCAATCGGATCGTGGTTGGAATGCGTGTGAACGTGATCGCATCCACCGTCATAGCTATGTGTCATATTTCCCCCCGGTTGGCAGGTCGCCCAACGCCACACGGCGCAGGCCGTGCCTGCGATACTGGTAAATTTCAGTTGGTTTAGTGCACCGGACTCTAGCACGAATCCGAAATCGCTTCATGCAGACCTAAGTCTGCACTCCTCCCTGAGGACAACACATGCCAAAAACGCAGAACGCCCCGGGTTTCCCCGGAGCGCTCTCCTTCCTCCCATTCAACCTTCCGCAGGCGGCGGTCAGCCGCGCTCCTCGACGATCTCGACCAGGTGCGGGATCTTGTTGATCATGCCGCGCACGGACGGGGTGTCTTCCAGTTCGCGGGTCTTGTGCATCTTGTTCAGGCCCAGGCCGATCAGCGTTTCGCGCTGTTTGGCGGGGCGGCGGATCGGCGAACCGATCTGCTTGACGACGATGGTTTTTGCCATGGTCCGGTCTCCTTACGCTTCGGCCGACTCGGCCGGAGCCGCGTCCCGCTTGGGCAGGATGTCGGCCACTTTCTTACCGCGACGCTGCGCGACCGAACGGGGGCTCTGTTCTTTCTTCAGCCCGTCGATGGTGGCGCGGATCATGTTATAGGGGTTCTGCGA
>CAYGNB010000414.1:0-2766 GCA_964351135.1 uncultured Rhodobacterales bacterium
GTTTCGAGCGAACGGGAAAACCCGGCCAGCCCCTGTTCGAGCCGCCAGGCCGGGGCCGCGCCAAGCGCATCGACGCTGCGATCGCGAATGAACACGGGCAGCACCGGTCGCCCTGTCTGCACCGCATGCGACAGGGCGGGATGGTCGCAAAGCCGCAGATCGCGGCGAAACCACAGGATAACCGGACGCATTACTCACTGCTCCACTGGATGAGCGCCTTTAGACTGGGCATCAGGCCAAGTGGCAAGGATCGTGATGCCGGATTGCCCGCCACGTAACCGCTGTTTCAGATATCCTCGAAATCACCGCCGCGCCCCCGGCCACCGGCAAACCGGGCTGCACCCGCGCGGCCTTCGGCAATGAAGGCTGTGGCCGACACCCATTCCCGGCGCAGGGCGGCGGCAAGGTCTGCGCCGGGCATCCGTGCCGACAGGTGATCGGCCAACATGCAGGCCTGCGGGTACCGGACCAGATCGGCGGCGATGTCGCGCGCGGTTTCCAGCGCCGCGCCCGCCGCGCAGACCCGGTTGGCGAAACCCAGCGACAACGCTTCGTCCGCCTGAACCGGGCGGCCGGTCAGGATCAGGTCGCTGGCCCGCCCCTGCCCCAGGATTCGTGGCAACCGTACCGTTCCGCCGTCAATCAACGGCACCCCCCAGCGGCGGCAGAACACACCTGTCACCGCGCCCCGTGCCATGACCCGCATATCGCACCAGGCGGCCAGTTCCATGCCACCCGCCACCGCCGGGCCCTCAATCGCGGCGATCACCGGTTTCGACAACATCAGCCGCGACGGCCCCATCGGCCCCGGGCGCGGATCGCGCTGCGGGTCGGTCCAGTCGCCGGGGATATCCAGCGACGCGATCCAGTCGTCGGACTCGCCCGCCCCCGCCGCCTTGAGATCGAACCCGGCGCAGAAATACCCGCCCCGGCCGGTCAGGATCATCACCCGCTGTGCCGGATCGACCTCGAACGCCAGTGCGGCATCGAAAAGCAGCCGTGCGGTGGCCGGATCGACCGCATTGCGGCATTCGGGCCGGTCGATGGTGACGGTGGTGATCCCGTCCTGCGTTTCCACGTTCACTGTCATGGCTGTCCTCCCGATCCCAGCATTCCCCCGGCCAGCCCGGCGCGCAACACCATTGGCGCGGTGACGTTACGGCGTTATCACCGGGCAAAGAGGACCGAACATGCAGCATCTCGAAGAACGCATCGCGCACCTGATCCGCACCGTGGACGATCTTAACGACGTGGTGACCGCGCAACAGGCCGAGATCGACCGGCTGACGCGGCGCGTCGAAATGCTGATGCAGCGCGAAGCGGAACGCGAGGCTCAGGGCACCGGCGGCGTGGTGTTGGGCGACGAAAGACCGCCGCATTACTGACCCTGCAACAGCTGGCGGCTGTCTACAACTCTTCCACTTCCAGCACGCCTTCAAGGCTGCGGATCGCGCCCTTGATCTGCGGACCGACCGGAAAATCGCGCCCGGCGTCGATCTCGACCTCGCCGGGCAGGTCCGGGTCCATCAGGCAGAACACCACCGGACCCCGCCCGCCGTTTTTCGCGGCGGCGGCGTCTTCGAGCACCCGCGCCACGGTGTCGAGCACATCGGGCTGCGCGAGATAGACCATCAGCCCGGAGGATCCGCCCTGCGCCACCACGCTGTCGATCGGCGCGGCGGAACGCGCCAGCAGCCGCAGCTTGTCCGCCTCCATCGTCGCCTCGACCGTGATCACCACCTGGGTGCCGGTTTCCAGGTGTTCGCGGCAATTCTCCAGCGCCTCGGAGAACAGCATCACCTCGTAGGCGCCGGTCGGGTCGGACAGCTGCGCAAACCCGAACCTGTTGCCCCGCGCGTTCTTGCGTTCCTGCCGGCCCGCCACCACTCCGGCCATCTTGGCCACGAGTGGCCCCTGCCGCGCGCGTTCGGTCAGGTCGTCCAGCATCAACACCTGGCGGCGCTTCAGCGACACCCGGTAGTCGTCCAGCGGATGCCCCGACAGGTAGAACCCGATCGCCTTGTGCTCTTCGGCCAGCCGCTCGGCGGGCAGCCAGTCCGGGCTTTGCGACAGGCGCGGTTCGGGCAGGTCGTCACCCGCCTCGCCGAACAGCGACACCTGAGCCGACGCACGCTGTTCATGGATCGCCGCCGACCACGCCACCAGCGCATCGAGGCATTCCAGTACGCGGCGCCGGTTGCGGTCCAGTTCGTCGAATGCGCCTGCGCGCGCCATCATCTCCAGCGGACGCTTGCCGATCCGTTTCAGATCCACCCGGCGGGCGAAATCGAACAGGTTGACGAACGGCGCATCACCGCGCCCCTCGACCACCAGCCGCATCGCGTCGGTGCCCACGTTCTTGAGCGCACCGAGGCCATAGACAAGCTCGCCATTCACCACGTCGAAACTCGCCTGGCTGCGGTTCACGCAGGGCGGCACCCAAGGCAGGTTCATGCCCTTGCGCAGCTCTTCGAAATAGATCGCCAGCTTGTCGGTGAGGTGAATATCGCAATTCATCACGCCAGCCATGAACTCGACCGGGTGGTTCGCCTTCAGCCATGCGGTCTGATAGCTGACCACCGCATAGGCCGCCGCGTGCGATTTGTTGAACCCGTAATTGGCGAATTTCTCCAGCAGGTCGAACACTTCGGAGGCCTTGGCCTTGTCGACCCCGTTTTCCATCGCGCCCTTTTCGAATTTGGGGCGCTCCTTGGCCATTTCCTCGGCGATCTTCTTGCCCATCGCCCGGCGCAGCAGGTCAGCGCC
>CAYGNB010000415.1:0-2766 GCA_964351135.1 uncultured Rhodobacterales bacterium
TATGTCACGCAGGGTTCGGTGAGCATCGCGGGGCAGGATTTCGACGCCGGACAGATGATGGTGTTCCGGCCCGGCGACCCGATCACCGTCGCGGCGGGGGAAAGGGGCGCGCGGCTGATGGCGCTGGGCGGGGCCACGCTGAACGGTCCGCGCCATATCTGGTGGAACTTCGTTGCGTCGAGCCGTGAGCGGATCGAAGCGGCCAAGCAGGCCTGGCGCGAGGGGCGCTGGGGCGAGGGGCTCTTTGATCTGCCGGTTGATGACCGCGACGATTTTATCCCGCTGCCGGATTAACCTGTCGGCCGCGGTGATCCAGCCATGAGGTATCAGGCGGTCAGCATTCGCAAGCCCTGGGTCACGTCAGACCGTACCGCGACGCGCAGCCCCGGCTCGTCGCCGGCCTTGAGCGCGGCGATGATAAGACGGTGATGTTGCGGCGGCTCGGTCCGTCGCAGCCGCCCGTAGAGCGCCCGCATGGTCGGCCCCAGTTGCAGCCACACCGTTTCAGCCATCGCCAGCATCGCCGGTGCCTGCGCGCGCAGATAAAGCGTGCGGTGAAATTCGAGGTTGATGCGGATATAGGCCACGGCGTCCCGGCTGCGGATCGCTTCGGCAATCGGCGCGTTGATCGCCTGTAGCCGGTCGATCAGCGCGATATGCGCGCGGGGCAGGGCGCGGCTGGCCAGCTCGACCTCGAGCAATGCCCGCAGCGCCGCCAGTTCCTCGATGCGTTCGTTGCTGAGCTCGGGCGTGGACACCCGGCCGGACGACGACAGGAACAGCGCGCCTTCGGCCACCAGCCGGCGCACCGCTTCGCGGGCGGGGGTCATGGACACACCATGTTCGCGCCCGATCCCGCGTAGCGTCAGCGCCTGACCCGGCGCGATCTCGCCATGCATGATGCGCGTCCGCAGGGCTCGATAAACGCGGTCATGGGCGGCGGCGGGGGTGGCTTCGGTCAGGCGTTGCGGGGTCATGCTGCGTTTGTGATCACGAATATCCACGGGGTCAACCTGTCCTCAGAAACGATAGCGGTGCAGATCGTGACCATTGTCGCGCAGCCAGCGGCGCGGCACCTCGTAAGACCCGTATAGCTGTGCGACCGTGGCCCAGAAGGCGGGTGAGTGGTTCATCTCGGCCAGATGGGCCACCTCATGCGCGGCCACGTAGGCCAGAACCGGCGGCGGCGCCAGCACCAGCCGCCAGGAATAGCTGAGCGCGCCACGCGATGAGCAGGATCCCCAGCGGGACCGCGTATCGCGCAGGGTAATCCGCGCATAGGGCCGGTCCAGCGCGGCGGCGTAGCGGTCTGACGCCGCCACCAGCCGGTCGCGGGCCAGTTGCTTCAGGAACGCCTGAAGCCGCGCGCCGGGCCTGTCTGCCGGCACCCCGATCTGTTCGGGAGCCCGTTGAACGCGGCGCCCGGTTGCCGCCACGATCCGGTGCGGTATGCCCTCGATGGGGATCACCGCGCCCGGCTCCACCTGAATCGCATCAGGCCGGTTGGCGAGATGGCTGCGAATCCAGCTTTCGCGCGCACGCGCGAAGTCCACCGCCTCTGATTCGGGCACGCCCGCCGGCAGGGTCAGCGTCACCCGCCCGTCCAGCCGCGACACCCGCAGGCTGATCCTCCGCGCCCGGCCCGACCGGCGCAGAACCAGCGGCACCGGAGGCGGGCCGGGCAGGATGTGATCGGCCATCTTGGCCTCCATTCGCCAAAGGCTTTGACAGTCCCGGCGTCCTATGGCAGTTGGCCGGAATCGTCGATAAGACTCAGCAGATATTCGAGGGGATAGCCATGCCCAAGGAAGAATGGGGCGTGAAACGTGTCTGCCCGACCACCGGCAAACGTTTCTACGACCTGAACAGAAACCCGATCGTCAGCCCCTATACGGGTGAAGCGGTCGAGATCGATACCGGCAAGAGCCGGATGATTGCCGCCGATTCCGAGGATGCGGCGACGCTCAAGGCCAAACAGGCCCAGGGCGGGGACGACGTGGACCTGGACGATGACGACAACATTGACGTCGATCTGGGTGATGACGTGCTGGACGACGACGACGACAACGACGATGTGTCGCTGGACGAGATCGCCGATGTTTCGTCCGAGGACGACGAGTAAAATCATTCCCGCCGGGCCGGATTTTTTTACTTGATCCCGCCCGGCGTTGCGCCTATTCAGCGGCGCACGGTTCGGGGCCTTAGCTCAGTTGGGAGAGCGCTTGCATGGCATGCAAGAGGTCAGGGGTTCGACTCCCCTAGGCTCCACCAAACCGAATTTGAAACAGGTCAGATAGTTACTGGTTTCCAGTCAATGGTGACTGAATTCTCGATCTTGGTTCGCCGCGCTAGCCGTGTTGGTGGGGCAAGGCATCGGAGACGTTTGGGCTCGTAAAGCCTGCGCTCTGAGATAGATCACGCCTTTGCAACGCGTCGAAGGGCAGGAAGCGGACGTTCTCCGTAAGAGGCCGACGGGTTCTTGGGGCTCACCAAAGTAGACCTTCATTGTGCTTCGAGATATCTTAAGGTCTTCGGCCGGCGCTCCACAAGAAATGTCGCGTAACCTTCCGGAAGCGTGATGGCATCCAGATCATTTTTCCAACTAAGCCGAGCCTCGTGTCCTTTGCGCTGCTGTGCTTCAGCCGTTTATACCTTTTCGCACACTCTATCTTGGGTGGGTGGGGCGAGAAGGATAACGGACAACAGAGATGATTACCGACGCCAACGATTTCTTCACCAAGGGATGTGGCCGATGCGACCGCTTTG
>CAYGNB010000416.1:0-2746 GCA_964351135.1 uncultured Rhodobacterales bacterium
TACGGGGCCGCACCTTGCCCGGTCTGCCAGCCCGAGCGACGCAAGGGCCAGACCGCGCTGACGCTCGCCGATGGCCGCGACGGCAGGCTGCTGGCGAACTGCAAGAAGTCCGGTTGCGCCTTCTCGGATATCATCACCGAACTGGGGTTGGCATCCGGGCAGATGGCGTATCACCCGCCGGACCCCGCCGAGATGGCCCGCCGTGAAGCGCAGGACCGTGCCGAGGCGGTGAAGCGTGAACGGCAGGCGCTGGGCGTCTGGCGCGAGGCCCAGCCGATATCGGGCACCGGTGCCGAAGTCTACTTGCGAACCCGTGGCATCACCTGCCCCTTGCCTGACAGCCTGCGGTTTCACGCGGGGTGCTGGCATTCGAGCGCGCGGCGCCTGCCTGCATTGGTTGCGCGTGTGGATGGGGCCGAACGCCTTGCCATACATCGGACGTACCTGCGCCAGGACGGGACCGGCAAGGCCGATGTGGACCCCGCGAAGGCGATGCTGGGCCGCATTGCCGGGGGTGCTGTGCGGCTTTGCGAAGCCGAGGGTCCACTTGTGGTGGCCGAGGGCATTGAAACCGCTCTGTCACTGTCCTGCGGCCTGTTGCGCAGACCGGCGACCATCTGGGCAGCATTGTCCGCGCCGGGCATCGCCGGGTTGCGACTGCCCGACCGGCCCCACCGCCTGACCATCGCCAGCGATGGCGACGACGCAGGCCGCGCAGCGGCACACAAGCTTGCCGAACGGGCAGACGCATTGGGCTGGACCGTCAGCCTGCTTCCCGCGCCGGATGGGCGCGACTGGAACGATATTCTCACGATGAAAGGGGCCGCAGCATGACCGCGCCCGAACCGATCCCCTTCAAGCCCGAGGGGCCGCAACCGCTGCTGCGGGAAATCCCGCTGGGCGAAGCCTATCCCGTGGCGGCGCTGGGGCCGCTCCGTGACGCCGTGGAGGCGGTGCAGGATGTGACCCAGGCCCCGGTGGGTATCGCTGCGCAATCGGCACTGTCCGTCGCCTCACTGGCGGTGCAGGGTTTTGCCGATATCGAGACGCTGGGCGGGGATGCGCCCTGTTCCCTGTTCTGCCTGACCATCGCGGAATCGGGGGAACGGAAATCATCCTGCGACCGGCTGCTGATGCGTGGCATCCGCGACCACGAACGGGCGCAGGGCGAAACTTTCCGCGCAGAGTTTTCCGAACACGAGGTCGCCCGCGAAATCTGGGCGGGCAGGCGCAAGAGGATGATGAGCGAGGCCGCAGGCGCCGACAAGATAAAGGCCGCCAGTGCCGAGGCCGACCTGCGCGCGCTTGGCCCGGAACCCCGCCCGCCGCTGCGCCCGAACGTGACCGCCCAGGAGCCGACATTCGAGGGACTGTTGAAGCTCTACCAGATCGGTCGCCCGGCGCTGGGTCTGTTCTCGGATGAGGCGGGAGGATTCATTGGCGGCCATGCAATGAACAGAGACAACCGCCTGAAAACCATCTCCGGGCTGTCGCAGCTCTGGAACGGCGACACCGTAAACCGCATCCGTTCCGGCGACGGGGCCAGCGATTATCCCGGTCGCAGGCTGGCCATGCACCTGATGGCGCAGCCGGTGGCCGCCCGCCCGCTGCTGGCCGATCCGCAGGCGTCGGGTCAGGGGTTTCTGGCGCGTTTCCTGATAACCGAACCGCCCAGCCTGATCGGCACCCGCCTGCGGCGCGGTCATGCCCCGGCCAGCGACATGACCCTTGCCGCCTTCACGGCCCGGCTTGCCGCGATACTGGAAACCCCGATGCCGACCGGCGACAACCCGCAGGAACTGACACCGCGTCGCCTGCCGCTGTCGCAGGGGGCGAGGGAATTGCTCTGGCGCTTCTACGAGGCGGTAGAGGCAGCGCAGGGACAGGGCTGCGAAATGGAGCATGTGCGGGCCTATGGCTCCAAGGCGGCGGAACAGGCCGGGCGCATTGCCGGTGTGCTGACGCTATGGGCCGATCTGGATGCCCCGGACGTCACGCCGCAGGCGATGGGCTGGGGCATATCGCTGGCGCAATTCTATCTGGGCGAGGCGCGGCGGCTGGCCGAGGCCGGGCTTGTGTCGGAGGAAACCGCGAAGGCCGAGAAGCTGCGGCGCTGGCTGGTCGAAAGCTGGCCGCATGACGATGTGACCCCTTCGGAAATTCTGAACCGGGGGCCAAACGCCCTGCGTGAACGCAAGGCACTTTCCGGGCCACTCAACATGCTGGTGAAGGCCGGGCACCTGGTCGCGCTGCCAGCTGGGTCCGATCTGAGGGGCAAGGCGCGGCAGGAAGCCTATCGAATCGTGAGGGCTGACCATGCTGTTTGATGTTCAGGCTGTACTTGCGGAGATATTGGGCGACGCCCCCGAGCGTTGCGATTGTTGCGATTCCCGCGATTCCGGGCCGGTCGAATCGCAGGAATCGCGGGAATCGCAATCGCAGCCGGTCGGAATACAGACGCCCGCACCGGCACCCGGCGCCGTCGTGCATCTGTCCCGGTATCGCCCGGCACCGGACCGGAACGGCAGGCCGGTGCGCGCCCTCCCGACGCACCCCGCTACCTGCGCCATATGCGGGCGAACCGATTGGATGGTGAGCATGAGCGATATGCGGGGCCGGACCCTGCATGTCGAATGCTGGACGGCAGAAGGCGGGCACGCATGAGCAGGACAACCAGACCGCGCGGATTTGCCGACTGGAATCCACGCCCGGACACACTGGCGCTTGTCCGGAAGGTTCAGGGGGT
>CAYGNB010000417.1:0-2744 GCA_964351135.1 uncultured Rhodobacterales bacterium
GCGCTGCCGCCGGGCAGGACAAAGCTGCGCAGCGGCGACAGCCCGGCGTTCATCGCGTCGATTTCGGTTTCCAGCCGGTCGACCTGTGCCTGCACCATGCGCAGCGGCGGATAGTCGGCCTCGGCGTCGCGGTCCATGTCGGGGCGGCAGAGATCGGCGCCGAGGTCGAACAGATCGTTCTGGATCCGCGCCAGCGCCGCGTCGGTGTCGCCCGGGGCCTGCAGCCGTGCCACGCCGACAAAGGCGTTCAGTTCGTCAGAGGTGCCATAGGCGGACACGCGGGCTGAGTTCTTGGCCACCCGGTCGCCATTGCCCAGGGCGGTGTCGCCCGCATCGCCGCCGCGGGTATAGATCTTGTTCAGTACGACCATCGGTTACTGGCCTCCCTGGCCGCGCATCCAGACAAACAACAAAATCAGCAGCACCGCCACCGCCTGTGCGGCAATGCGCAGCCGCATCAGCTTGTTGCCGTATTTGCGGTTGAATTCGCCACCCTTGGCAAAGCCGCCGATGCCGATCATCAGCACCACGACCACGGCCAGTGCGGCCACCAGGGCCAGTATGAACAGGGGATCGCCCATGGATATCCTCGCCACGTCAGTTGCTGCGCCGGTCTAGCGCGCCCGGGCGGGAAAGGCGATTCGGTTTTTCAGATCCGCGACACGATGCGGTCGATCATCCGGCTGGACAGGATGCGCCGCAGGTAGCCGCCGATATAGGTGGCTGTGGTCACGTAATAGCGGGGCGCGGGCGCGGTGCTGTCCAGTGCGCAGATCAGTTTCGCGGTGACCGCGCTTGCCGGCAGTTCGAAACGATCCGGGCCGGTGCCGTTATACAGGCGGGGTAACAGGCGAGCCTCGTAATCCGCGCGGCGGGGAGATTCGCGCCAGTCGATATATTTTTCGAAATAGGGAATGCCCTTTTCGCGGAACAGGGTGGTGATCGGTCCGGGCTCGATCAGCACCACGTTGATGCCGGTGCCGCGCAGTTCCACGCGCATGGTGTCGCTCAGCCCCTCCAGCGCGAATTTCGTCGCCGCGTAGGCGCCCCGCCAGGGGATCGCGACCAGCCCGAGCCCGGACGAACATTGCACGATATGGCCGTGGCCCTGCGCCCGCATTACCGGGATCACCTGCCGCGTCAGGTCGTGCCAGCCGAACAGGTTGGCCTCGAAGATGGCGCGCAGCCCCTCGGTCGGCAGATCCTCGACCAATCCCGCCAGCTGGTGGGCGCCGTTGTTGAACAGCGCGTCCAGCGTGCCGCCCGTTGCGTCCAGCACCTGTGCCAGCCCGGCAGCGATGGTCGTGCTGTCGGTATAGTCGATGCGCGGGCTTTCGAAGCCTTCGCTGTGCAAACGATCGCAATCGCCCTGCTGGCGGCAGGCGGCGAAGACGCGCCAGCCGCGCGTCTTCAATGCGCGGGCGGCGTCCTGCCCGATGCCGGACGAACAGCCGGTGATGAGGATGGATTTTCCGGTCACGCGCGTCCCCTGTTCCCGCGGCTCTTTCTGGACCGGGTGTATCGGGGGCGCAAGCGCTGCACGCTATGGCATCGTGGAATTCGGAAGTGTTTTAGTTGGCGGGCTTGGAGATCAGCGACGAGGCGATCCAGCCGGGTTGGCCGTCGGGGATCGTGCGCAGGCGCAGCCAGCCGGTGCCCGATTCGCTCAGCACTTCGACCTGCTGTCCGATCCGCATCCGCGCGACCACCGGATAGATGGTGCCCGGCCCGTCGCGCATGTTGACCCGTGTTCCGATCACTTCGCGAATGTCACGGGGGGCTTGTTCAAACGTGGCCGCGGGGGCGAGGGCATCGGCCGGTTCGGGTTCGGGCGCAGCCTCGGTCAGAGATGTGGCTCCGTCGGCGAGAGATGCGAGTTGCAGGGTCTGCGGCGTCTGGCCATCGTCAAACAGGCTCAGCCCCTGTGTCAGGCTCGCCCGGACCCGCGCCATGTCGGTTTCGCTGACTTCGGATTCTGTTGCGGTCGGGTCGCTGGCATCCTCGCCCAGTGCCGCCTGAACCGCCGCCTCGAGCGCCGCCCGGTCGACCGTAGCGGGTTGGGCGTCGGAGGTGTCCAGCCGCGCCACCTGGGCCGCATCGCTCTCGCCGTCGTTCGTGTCCCGCTGTTGCCGGTCCGCCAGCGCGGCGCGCCGGGTTTCGCCTGCGCTGTCAGCCGCAGTTTCAGGCGCAGGTGCTTCGGCCTCCGCCACCCGCTCCTTGCGCGGTTCAAAATCGGTCCCGCCACTCAACTCGAAAAAGACCCAAGCCAGAATAGCGAACGTGAGGAAAATGAAGCGCTTCATCGCGCCCTCCGTTTGCTGGGACAATATGCATCGCCAGATGGGGAATTACCATAACCCATCGGGCGATTCGGATAATGTGGGAACAAGGCGGGATCGGTCCCCCCAAATCACGGCGGCGTGATCGTGCAAAACCCCTGCGGGCGGCTTTACCTGCCGCATGTGGCAGCGTATCACATCATCTATGAGCGACACCGTCGATGACCCCAATATGAAGCCCTCCGAAGATCCGGTGGAAATCTCCGAACCGCTGCGCCGGGCGATCGGAGAACGCTACCTGACCTATGCGCTGTCGACGATCATGCACCGGGCGCTGCCCGATGCGCGCGACGGGCTGAAGCCGGTACACCGGCGAATCCTGTTCGCGATGCGGGAATTGCGGCTGAATTCGTCCGGCGGGTTCCGGAAGTCCGCCAAGATCTCGGGCGACGTGATGGGCAACTA
>CAYGNB010000418.1:0-2735 GCA_964351135.1 uncultured Rhodobacterales bacterium
GGTATCGGCGATCTCGCCCGAGGCCTCCTTGCCGGTCATGAGCCGCAGCAGGTTTTCCTCGTTCAGCGCGTCGCCTTCGAGAATGCCCACATCCCGGCCGTCGCGCATGACCGTCGCCCGGTCGCTGATCCGCACCAGTTCCGCGATCCTGTGGGTCACGATCAGCACGCAGCTTCCCGCCTCCTTCAGTTCGCGCATCTTGGCAAACAGCCGCTCGGTGGAATCGAAATCCAGCGCCGCCGAGGATTCGTCGAGGATCAGGACCTTGGGCTTGCACAATAGCGCGCGCCCGATGGTGATCCACTGTTTCAGGCTGAGCGGCAGGTCACCGACAAGCGCGTCCGGGTCGACATAGAACCCGGCCAGATCGCGCATGATCTTTTCCGCGGTGTCGTGTTTCTCGCGCGCGGAAAGGGCTTTCTTGAACAGGCTGTCGGCGCCGACGAACAGGTTGTCGGCCACCGATGCGTGGTCGGCCACGAGCACTTCCTGGAACACGGTCGCGATGCCCGCGGCGCGGGCTTCTCTCGGGGTTGTGGGCGTGTGGCCGAGAATGCTGACATGGCCGCTGTCGATCGGCAGCACGCCCGAGATGACCTTGGCCATCGTGCTTTTGCCGCAGCCGTTGCCGCCGATGATGGCGTGAATCTCGCCGAGTTTGGCGCTGAACGAACAACCGTCCAGCGCCCGGGTGACACCAAAGATCTTGACGGCATCCGTCACCATGATGTCACCCGGTGTTACCGCCGTCCCTTGGCGATAATGACCTTCAAGCCCTTGATTTTCATCAGAAACAGAGGTCATCCGTTTGGCTTCCAACTACGTCGTTTGCGGAAAGGACGGCGGTTACCAGGCCCGGTTCAGGGCTTGTACTGGGTCGGATCGGCCGGGTTGAGGAAGAACTGGTCGAGATAGTCCTCCGCGCCCCAGGCCGCAGGGCCCACATGCAGCCAGGCAGGCGAATTGGGATCGCAGTCTTCCCCCAGCTCCGCCTTGACGTCCTCGATATCGAACGGGATTGGATCGACAAGAATCGACTGAATCTTCGGGCCCTGGCCCTGAAGCGTCCGCATCATGATGTTCCAGATCAGTTCGAAATCGTCGCCCGGAGGCCAGACATGGAAGGCCGAGCTCACGTAATCCGGGTTCTGCCGCCAATAGCAGTTGGCGCCCAGTTCGCCGCCGATGGTGACCGGGATCATGTCGCGGCCGGATTGCTGCAGCGCGCGCAACACACCCATTTCCGCGGCCGACTGAACCACGATCCCGTCAAGCTGGCCCGGATTGGTGGCAAGCCATTTCTGGACCTCGCCCTGTGCGACCTGGTCGGTCCACATGCCGGCGATCTCGCCCACGACCTTAACGTTCTCGCTTTCCTCCAGTCCGGCCAGGATGCCGCGATGCTGCGAATCAGAACCGGACGTCCCCGGAATTCCCTCGACCACGAGGACATTGCCCTCGTTGCCGATCTCGTCGGCCATCCATTTGCCAAGCTCGTAACCGGCAAGCTGATAGTTCACCGACGAGTTCACAGAATAGGGCGAGGTCAGATAGCCGGTGAACGAGAAGGTCGGAACGCCGCGATCATAGGCGTATTTGACCGTCTGGTTCAGGGCGGTGGGGTTCGAGCAGCACACGATGATCGCATCGACGCCCTGATCGACAAGCTGGCGCATCTGCTGGATCTGGACCGAGTCGTTCAGGTTCGACTGGGTGATGATCACATCCTTGACCAGGCCGAGTTCCTGCCATTTCGGGAAGATTTCCTGCGTGAGCCGGTCCATCACGGCCGCGCGCCAGGTGTTGCCCGCATAGGAACTGGCATAGCCGATCACCCAGGGCGGGCCGTTCTTGGGTTTCCAGTCCCGATAGGCGCTCGGTCCGATTGGCTGCATCGGGTCAAGCATGTCATCGCTGTAAAGGCGATCTCGAATGTCCTGGGGTATTTCATCAAGCCCTTCGGCCGAAGCCAGGGCCGGCACGAAGCCTGCAACTGCAACCGCAGCCGCGGCAAGTGCCATCGTGAATGTCTTCATAACCTCCTCCTGTTTTGCCGGGGCCCGTATTCCGGGCCTTCAGGTGTGCTGCCAGGCTCCCCCCGAGCCGTTCCGAAGATTGCCAAGAGGCATCACGACTTCCAGCATAGGGCCAAATTCCGGAAACACGCAAGCGTTTGCGTAAGATCGCGGCCCATGAATGCAAACGGTTGCGCTGACCGACTGACACATCGTATGGTCGATTTGAAAAACAGGCTTGGTTCGCGACTTTGCAAACGGTCGGCGCGACGTCCGGCGACGCGGCAAAGCGGCCGTCAGGGGTGTAGGCAAAACGGCGATGGGACGGGACAGATCTGACGACCAGGTGAAAAAGCGCGTTCTTGCCCAAGACGTCGCCAGGCATCTTGGCGTTTCCGTATCGACAGTTTCGCGGGCCTTTTCCGCAAGCCCTTCGATTTCCGAAGAAACTCGTCAGAAAGTGCTGCGGACGGCGCGGGATCTGGGCTACGAACCGGATCCCTTTGCCGGAATAATGACCGCACAGCATTCGAATATCGTGTGCGTACTGGTGTCGGAGATTTCCAACCCGTTCTTTCCGGAACTGGTGCCGCTGATGACCGACGAACTTCACAAGCTGGGTTACGCCGTCATGCTGTTTCACATCGCCGATGTGGACGGCGAGGAAGGCGCCATCCGCAACGCCATGCGCTACAAGCCGCAGTTCATCATCATCACCAC
>CAYGNB010000419.1:0-2728 GCA_964351135.1 uncultured Rhodobacterales bacterium
CCCCCCTGTCTGTCGATCAGACGGACAGATCCTGCAGATCCCAGACCGCGGTCAGCGACCGTTCGCCGACCCGTACAAGCCGGAACAGCACCGCGCTCGCCGCAGGGCCGTCGTCAGCCGCGACGGCGGCGGCCAGATCGCCCGCCACGCGCGCCAGCAGCGCCATGCCCAACTGGTCCGAGATGGCAACCAGCGAGCGCGCGCATTTGCGCAGTGCCTGACAGTCGGCGCCGCGCCAATGCGCCTCACACTGGGCCAGCCGCACCGCGAGTTCCTCGACAGCACGGCAGATCACGTCTTCGGCGGCGGTACTGCCGAGATCCAGATAGAGCCCCGACAACCGGTCGCGATCCAGCCGCACCGGTTCGTCCGGTGCAAGCGTCAACATTTCAGCCATTAAAACCTCACCCAAACCCGATGCCCCCACATCCCGCGCAGGATGTGCGGCACAGGTTTGCAAAAGGTTGATCCGGGATGTCGATAACACTCGAATTTGATGCGACTTCAGGGTAGTTCCGGACAAACTGCCCAGCGGACGGAGCGACAAGACGATGGAATTTGCCAGGCCCCTGCCCGGATATCTGGTCCAGCGCTATCACGGCTGGAAGGCGACGACATACGAGGACAACAAGGTCTGGTATCGGCGACTGGCCACCGAGGGCCAGCATCCCCGTGCAATGGTGATCTCGTGCTGCGACAGCCGCGTGCATGTCACGTCGATCTTCGGGGCGGATCAGGGGGAGTTCTTTATCCACCGCAATATCGCGAATCTGGTGCCCCCCTGCGAACCGGGCGGCAACCATCACGGCACCAGCGCCGCCGTGGAATACGCGGTCACGGTTCTGAAGGTGGCGCATCTGATCGTACTTGGTCATTCGCAATGTGGCGGGGTGCAGGGCTGCATCGACATGTGCAAGGGCAAGGCACCGCAACTCGAGGAAAGCGGCAGTTTCGTGGGGCGTTGGATGGACATCCTGAAACCGCGCTACGAAACGGTGGCCGATATCAAGGATGCCGGAAAGCAGGCGCAGCAGTTGGAGAAACAGGCGGTCCTCGCCTCGCTCGAAAATCTGATGACCTTTCCCTTTGTTGCTGCCGAAGTTGCCGAAGGCGGGTTGAGCCTGCATGGGCTATGGACCGATATCGGTGTCGGCGGGCTGGAAGGGTATGATCCGGTGCAAAAGAAATTCGTGCCGATTTAGAGTGCGTTAACCACGTGCGGTGAGGATCCCCGGATGGATACCAGGATCACGCTCACGCTGGATGACCCGCTCCTCCGCGCGGCGCGCGACGTCGCTGATCGCCGCGAGATAACGATCCAGCAATTGCTGAGAGATGCATTGAAGGCGGAACTCGCCCGGGCGCATCGCAAAGCGAAGTCGCCCGTCAGGGCGGATGAGCGGCTGATTGCCGTGCTTCGGGCGAGGTTAGCCGAGGATTTCGCCTATGCACGCGACTGGTTCGACCTGATCGACCGGTTGCGGAACAAAGGGGTAGTCCTGCGCGAAGCGGGAGGCGGGCTTGCCGTCTTTGTCGCGCCAACCGGCGCGCGGTTGTGCAAGGCGTCGGATGTGGGGTTCAGCCTGAATCGTCTGGCACAACGATTCCGCGCGCCCTTTCCGGGTGACAAGCTGGGGCGACGGGATCACTATGCGTCGACCACCCCGGCGTGGGATGCCAGGGTGATCGACGAGATTGAATTCTAGCCCTTCTTCAGGACCTCACGGCCCAGCAGCTCGGCGATCTGAACAGCGTTCAGCGCCGCTCCCTTGCGCAGGTTGTCCGAGACGCACCACAGGTTCAGGCCGTTCTCGATCGTCCCGTCCTGCCGGATCCGGCTGATGAAGGTGGCGTAATCGCCCACACATTCAACCGGCGTGACATAGCCGCCGGCCTCGCGCTTGTCGATCACCATCACGCCCGGTGCCTCCCGCAGGATGTCGCGAGCCTCATCCTCGTCCAGGAATTCCTCGAACTCGATGTTCACCGCTTCCGAATGACCGACAAATACCGGCACGCGCACGCAGGTTGCCGTGACCTTGATCGCGGGGTCCACGATCTTCTTGGTTTCGGCCACCATTTTCCATTCTTCCTTGGTGCTGCCGTCTTCCATGAACACGTCGATATGCGGGATGACGTTGAAGGCGATCTGCTTCTGGAACTTCTTCGGCGGCACGTCCGAGGTGGGGTTGTAGACTGCCTTGGTCTGGTCCCACAGTTCGTCCATGCCGTCCTTGCCCGCGCCGGACACGGATTGATAGGTGGACACCACGACCCGCCTGATCGCCGCCCGGTCGTGCAGCGGCTTGAGCGCCACCACCATCTGCGCGGTCGAACAGTTCGGGTTGGCGATGATGTTCTTCTTGGCATAGCCATGCACCGCCTGCGGATTCACCTCGGGCACGATCAGCGGCACGTCCGGGTCGTAGCGGTAGAGCGACGAATTGTCGATCACCACACAGCCCGCCGCCGCGGCCTTGGGCGCATAGGTTTTGGTGGCGTCCGAGCCGACCGCGAACAGCGCCATGTCCCAGCCGGCGAAATCGAATGTATCCAGGTCCTGGGTGGTCAGGGTCTTGTCGCCAAAGCTCACCTCGGTCCCCAGCGATTTTCGGGAGGCCAGAACGGCAAGCTCCTCGACCGGGAACTGGCGCTCGGCCAGGATGTTCAGCATTTCGCGGCCCACGTTGCCCGTGGCGCCGACGACGACGACGCGATAACCCATGTT
>CAYGNB010000420.1:0-2698 GCA_964351135.1 uncultured Rhodobacterales bacterium
CCAACGGTCACCTGCATATCGGGCACGCGCTGAACAAGACGATCAAGGACATGATCGTGCGGTCGCACCAGATGATGGGCCACGATTCCCGTTATGTGCCGGGCTGGGACTGCCACGGCCTGCCGATCGAATGGAAGATCGAGGAACAATACCGCGCCAAGGGGCAGAACAAGGATGAGGTGGACGTGATCGCCTTCCGGCAGGAATGCCGGAAGTTCGCGGGCGAATGGGTCGATATCCAGCGCGAGGAATTCAAGCGTCTGGGCGTCACCGGCAACTGGGCCGATCCCTACCTGACGATGGATTTCCACGCCGAACGGGTGATCGCCGAGGAGTTCCAGAAATTCCTGATGAACGGCACGCTCTATCAGGGCTCGAAACCGGTGATGTGGTCGCCCGTCGAGGAAACCGCGCTGGCCGAGGCCGAGGTAGAGTACAAGGACAAGGAAAGCTTTACCATCTGGGTGAAGTTCGAAGTTGTCGACCCTGTCGCCGGGTCGGGCGGGGCGCTTCAGAACCGCGATCTAGTCGGTGCCCACGTCGTTATCTGGACCACAACCCCATGGACGATCCCGTCAAACAAGGGCGTCGTCTATGGTGAGGCCTTTGACTATGGCCTCTACGAAGTTACCGGAACGCCCGGGGAATCCTGGGCCAATATCGGTGATCGTTTCATCCTTGCCGACAAGCGGGCCGAGGATGTGATGACCCGCGCCCGGCTGGAGGACGGCATGTGGCGGCGGGTCCGCGACGTGACAACCGAAGAGCTGTCCGGCCTGACCCTGCAGCACCCGCTGGCCGGGGTCGAGGGGGGCGAGGGCGAATGGGATGCCCCGCGCGACTTCCGACCCGCGCCCTTTGTCACCGACGAGGACGGCACCGGGTTTGTACATTGTGCGCCGTCGCACGGGATGGACGAGTTCGAACTCTACCGTGATGCCGGGATGCTGGACGAAGTCATCACCTACAATGTCGATCCCGATGGCCGGTTCCGCGCCGACCTGCCGCTGTTCGGCGGCACCGCGATCCTGAAGCCCAACGGCAAGGAAGGCGACGCGAACAAGGCGGTGATCGACAAGCTGGTCGAGGTCGGCGGGCTGCTGGCCCGTGGCAAGATCAAGCACAGCTATCCGCATAGCTGGCGGTCCAAGGCGCCGGTCATCTATCGCAACACGCCACAATGGTTCGTTGCCATCGACCGGCCCGTCGGCGACGGGCAGGACGAACTGGGCACCACCATCCGGACCCGCGCGCTCACCGCGATCGACGAACAGGTGAAATGGACGCCCGCGACCGGGCGCAACCGCCTGCACGCCATGATCGAAACCCGCCCCGACTGGGTGCTCAGCCGCCAGCGCGCCTGGGGCGTGCCGCTGACCTGTTTCACCCGCAAGGGCGCGTTGCCCACCGACGACGATTTCCTGCTGCGCAATGCAGAGGTCAACGCGCGTATCCTCGACGCGTTCGAGGCCGAGGGCGCGGATGCCTGGTATGCGGATGGTGCCCGTGAGCGGTTCCTCTCGGGGATCGTGACCCCGGACGACTACGATCAGGTGTTCGATATTCTCGACGTATGGTTCGACAGCGGGTCGACCCACGCCTTTGTCCTGCGCGATCGTGCCGACGGGACCGAGGATGGGATCGCAGATGTCTACATGGAAGGCACCGACCAGCACCGCGGCTGGTTCCATTCCTCGCTGCTGCAATCCTGCGGCACCAATGGCCGCGCGCCCTATCGTAACGTGGTCACGCATGGGTTCACGCTGGACGAGAAGGGCAACAAGATGTCCAAATCGCTCGGCAACACCATCGTGCCCGAACAGATCGTCAAACAATACGGCGCCGATATCCTGCGCCTGTGGGTGGCGCAGACCGATTACACCGCCGACCAGCGGATCGGACCCGAAATCCTCAAGGGCGTGGCCGACAGCTATCGCCGCCTGCGCAACACCATGCGGTTCATGCTGGGGGCGCTGGACGATTTCACCGAGGCCGACCGGGTCGATCCGGCCGATATGCCGGAACTGGAACGCTGGGTGCTGCACCGGCTGGCCGAACTGGACCACAAGGTGCGCACCGGCTATCGCGCGTTCGATTTCCAGGGCGTGTTCTCGGCCGTGTTCAACTTTGCCACCGTCGAACTCAGCGCCTTCTATTTCGATATTCGCAAGGACGCGCTCTATTGCGATGGCGACACCCCGCGCCGCCGCGCCGCACGCACGATCATGGACCTGCTGTTCCACCGGCTGACCACATGGCTGGCCCCGATCCTGGTGTTCACCACCGAAGAGGTCTGGCTGGAGCGGTTCCCGGGGGACGACAGCTCGATCCATCTGCAGGACATGCCGCCGGTGCAGGGCGACTGGCTGGACGAACCGTTGGCAGCGAAATGGGCCGCTATCCGCCGGGTCCGCCGGGTGGTCACCGCTGCGCTCGAGGTGCAGCGCCGCGACAAGGTGATCGGCGCGTCGCTCGAAGCGGCCCCGGTCGTGCATGTGCGCGACGCCGAGGTGCTGGACGCGCTGAAATCGGTGCCGTTCGACGATATCTGCATCACCTCCGACATTCTCCTGACCCGCGATCCGATGCCGGCCGAAGCCTTCCGCCTGCCCGAGGTCGAGGGCGTCGGCGTGGTGTTCGAAAAAGCCCGCGGTGAAAAATGTCAGCGTTGCTGGAAGATCCTGCCCGATGTCGGCCG
>CAYGNB010000421.1:0-2697 GCA_964351135.1 uncultured Rhodobacterales bacterium
ACCCTTGCAGCGCCTTCACGCCTATATCGCCCTCGGCTTGCGCCTTGATCGCGCGCACCGCCGCATGGGCCGCGGCAGCGGTGGTGAAATAGGGGATACGGTCGAATAGCGCAATCGACCGGATCGACCGCGAATCCTCAACCGCCTGCGCGCCCTCCGTGGTGTTCATCAGCAATTGCACCTGCCCGTCCTTGAGCATGTCCACCACATCGGGCCGGCCCTCGTAGACCTTGTTGACCCGGTCGCAGTCCACGCCGTTTTCGGCCAGCCAGGCCTGGGTGCCACGGGTCGCGACCAGACCGAACCCCAATTCCACCAGCGTCCGTGCCGCCTCGAGCATCGCAGCCCCCTTGTCGGCGTCGCGGATCGAGACAAAGGCACGCCCCGCCGAAGGCAGAACCATGCCCGCCCCCATCTGCGCCTTGAGAAAGGCGCGCGGAAAATCCCGGTCCCAGCCCATCACCTCGCCGGTCGACCGCATTTCGGGGCCGAGGATGGTATCGACGCCGGGGAAGCGGGCAAAGGGCATCACCGCCTCCTTGACCGAGAACCACGGCATGTCCGGGTCGGCCAGCGTCATCGGATCGGCCAGCGGCAGGGTTGTGTCGTAATCGGCATCCGCATAAGGCACACGCTGCGGGAAATCGGCCAGTTTCTCACCGGCCATGACCCGCGCGGCGATCGAGGCGATGGCGGAATCGGTGGCCTTGGCCACGAACGGCACCGTGCGCGACGCGCGCGGGTTCACCTCGATCAGATAGATATCGCCGTCCTTGATCGCGAATTGCACATTCATCAGCCCGACCACGTTCAGCGCCCTGGCCAGAGCGTTGGTCTGGGTCTTGACCTCGTCGATCAGGTCGCGCGACAGCGAATAGGGCGGCAGCGAACAGGCGCTGTCGCCGGAATGCACGCCGGCCTCTTCGATATGCTGCATGATGCCGGCCACATGCACGTCCGTCCCGTCGCACAGCGCATCCACATCCAGTTCCACCGCCCCGTCGAGATAGCGGTCGAGCAGCACCGGGCTGTCGCCCGATACCACCACCGCCTCGGCGATGTAGCGTTCGAGCTGCGCCATGTCGCGCACAATCTCCATCGCACGGCCGCCCAGCACATAGGACGGGCGGATCACCAGCGGAAAGCCGAGCTCGGCGGCGCGGGCGCGCGCCTCGTCGTCGGTCGAGGCGATAGCGTTCTCGGGCTGTTTCAGCCCCAGGTCGTTCACCAGTTTCTGGAACCGTTCGCGATCCTCTGCCAGGTCGATGGCGTCCGGCGTGGTGCCCAGGATCGGGATGCCTTCGGCTTCGAGCGCGCGGGCCAGTTTCAGCGGCGTCTGGCCGCCGAACTGCACGATCACCCCGTGCAGGGTGCCGTTGTCCTGTTCGACGCGCAGGATTTCCATCACATGTTCAAAGGTCAGCGGTTCGAAATACAGCCGGTCCGAGGTGTCATAGTCGGTCGACACCGTTTCCGGGTTGCAGTTGACCATGATGGTTTCATAGCCCGCGTCGGTCAGCGCGAAACAGGCGTGACAGCAGCAATAGTCGAACTCGATCCCCTGCCCGATCCGGTTCGGCCCGCCACCGAGGATCACGACCTTCTTGCGGTCCGAGGGCCGCGCCTCGCATTCCACCTCGCCCATCATCGGCACTTCGTAGGTGGAATACATGTAAGGTGTCTGCGCCTCGAACTCGGCGGCGCAGGTATCGATCCGCTTGAACACGGCGGTGACACCGGCGGCATGGCGCGCCCTGCGCACGTCGGCTTCGCTCAGCCCGGTCAGCGCCGCCAGCCGCGCGTCGCTGAAGCCCATCATCTTGAGCGTGCGCAGACCGTCGGCATCAGTGGGCAGGCCGCTCGATTCGACATCCTGTTCGACCTCGACGATTTCGCGAATGCGGGCCAGGAACCACGGGTCGAACCGGGTGATGGCGCCAATCTCGTCGTCGGGCAGACCTTCGCGCATCGCCTGTGCGATCACCCGCAGCCGGTCCGGGGTCTGGCGCGACAGCGCCTTGACGATGGCGGCATGACCCGACGACGGGTCATCGGCACCGGGGATCTCGACCTCGTCGAACCCGGTCAGCCCGGTTTCCATGCTCGCCAGCGCCTTTTGCAGCGATTCGTGGATGGTGCGGCCGATGGCCATCGCCTCGCCCACCGATTTCATCGCCGTGGTCAGCACCGGCTCGGCGCCCGGAAACTTCTCAAAGGCAAAGCGCGGGATCTTGGTCACGACATAGTCGATGCTCGGCTCGAAACTGGCCGGGGTGACCTTGGTGATGTCGTTGTCCAGTTCGTCCAGCGTATAGCCGACGGCCAGCTTGGCCGCGATCTTGGCAATTGGGAAACCGGTCGCCTTCGAGGCCAGCGCCGAGGACCGGGACACCCGCGGGTTCATCTCGATCACCACCATGCGCCCGTCTTCGGGGTTGATCGCCCATTGCACGTTCGATCCGCCGGTCTCGACACCGATTTCGCGCAGCACGGCAATCGAGCCGTTGCGCATGATCTGGTATTCCTTGTCGGTCAGCGTCAGCGCCGGCGCGACGGTGATCGAATCGCCAGTATGCACCCCCATCGGATCGACGTTCTCGATGGAACAGACGATAATCGCGTTGTCCGCCTTGTCGCGGACAACCTCCATCTCGTATTCCTTCCAGCCCAGCAGGCTTTCGTCGACCAGGATCTGGC
>CAYGNB010000422.1:0-2697 GCA_964351135.1 uncultured Rhodobacterales bacterium
CGCCGGTGCTGGATTGCCAATCCAAGATCGGCGGCGACAGCAGCGGGGCTGCGGCGATTCTCGTAAACTCCGGCAATGCAAACGCCTTTACGGGCCAGCACGGCATCGATTCCGTGGCGGCGATCACCGGTGCGATAAGCGATGTCACCGGCGTGCCGCAATCGCGGGTCTTTACCGCGTCGACCGGCGTGATCGGCGAACCATTGCCGCACGACCGGATCGTGGCCAAGCTCGCCGATCTGAACAGTTCGCTCGCAACGGATGCGATCGAAGCCGCGGCGCGTGCGATCATGACCACCGACACGTTCCCCAAGGGTGCTTCCCAGCAGGTCGAGATCGGGGGCAAGACGGTGAACATCGCCGGGTTCGCCAAGGGATCAGGCATGATCGCGCCCGACATGGCGACCATGCTGGTCTATATCTTCACCGATGCGGCAGCCGAGCAGACCTATCTGCAACGGCTTTTGGGCAACCTGACCAAGCGCACCTTCAATTGCATCACCGTGGACAGCGATACCTCGACCTCGGACAGCCTGATGCTCTGCGCCACCGGTGCCTCCAGCATCGACGTGACCGGCCATGCGGATTTCGAACAGGCGCTGCGGACGGTCATGCTGGACCTCGCGCACCAGGTTGTGCGCGATGGCGAAGGCGCCAGCAAGTTCGTGACCATCGCCGTGACCGGCGCCGCCAGCGATGGCGATGCCAAGACTCACGCGATGGCGATCGCCAACTCGCCACTGGTCAAGACGGCAATCGCAGGCGAAGACCCGAACTGGGGACGGGTGGTGATGGCCGTCGGCAAATCCGGCGCCGCCGCGGATCGCGATCTGCTGTCGATCCGGTTCGGCGACATTCTGGTTGCCGAACAGGGATGGGTCAGTCCGGATTACAGCGAAGAGGACGCCGCCGCCCATATGAAGGGCGACGAGGTGCATATCTCGGTCGATCTGGGGCTGGGTGACGGGGCGGCGACGGTCTGGACCTGCGATCTGACACACGCCTATATCGACATCAACGCGGATTACCGGTCGTGAAAACCATTCTGGTGTCTGCGGTCGCGCTGATCGACGTCGATGGCCGCGTTCTGCTGGCGCAACGCCCCGAAGGCAAATCCATGGCCGGCCTGTGGGAGTTTCCTGGCGGCAAGGTGGAAGCGGGCGAAACGCCCGAAGCCGCCCTGATCCGGGAATTACACGAGGAACTGGGCATCGACACATGGTCGTCCTGCCTCGCGCCCCTGACCTTTGCCAGCCATTCCTACGACGATTTCCATCTGCTTATGCCGGTGTTCGCTTGCCGGAAATGGCAGGGAAACCCGGTCGCGCGTGAAGGACAGGTGTTGAAATGGGTGCGGCCACACGCGATGCGCGACTATCCCATGCCGCCCGCCGACCTGCCGTTGATCCCGATTCTGCGCGATTGGCTCTGAAAATCTGACACAAATCCGGTCAGGTTGAGCAAAATTTGTCACAAGTTGACGTTAAGTAACTCGCCAAAAACGTGTATAATGTGAGTGTCTACTTCAGGAAATGGATACTAACACATGCTGCGTACAATCATGATAGGATCCTGTCTTCTCATTCAGGGAACATATGTGCGCGCGCTGTCGGGCGGTCGTATCGCCGTCCGTGTCGGCCAACATGTTTACGCCGGACGACCCGTCTCTCCTTGCACATCCTGAATAACGCCAACCACACTCACCATGCCAAAAGGGGCGCAACCGACCGGTAGCGCCCCTGATGGATTCTGACGAAAGCCCGATAGCGGATCAATCCAGCGTCCGGGTCACTTCCTCGCGTTCGAAGATCTCGATCACATCGCCTGCGCGAATATCGTCGTAGTTCTCAAAGGCCATGCCGCATTCCTGACCCGACTGGACCTCGGGGACCTCGTCCTTGAAGCGCTTGAGCGTCTTCAGCGTGCCTTCGTGGATCACCACGTTGTCGCGCAGCAGGCGCACACCGGCTGACCGGCGGGCAACACCTTCGGTAACGAGACAACCGGCAACCTTGCCCACGCCCGAAACCTTGAAGACTTCCTTGATCTCGGCATAGCCGATGAAATGTTCGCGGATCTCGGCCGACAGAAGACCGCCGGCCGCCGCTTTCACATCGTCGACCAGATCGTAGATCACGCTGTAATAGCGGATCTCGACACCCTTCTGGTTGGCACTGTTACGGGCCGGTGCATTGGCACGGACGTTAAAGCCCATGATCGGCGCACCCGATGCTTCGGCCAGCCCCACGTCGGTTTCGGTAATCGCACCGACGCCCGAATGCAGCACGCGAACGCGAACCTCGTCGTTGCCGATCTTTTCCATCGCCTGAACGATGGCCTCGGCGCTGCCCTGCACGTCCGCTTTTACCAGGATCGGCAGTTCGGCGACATTTTCGTCGGCCTTGGCCTTGGCCATCAGCTGTTCCAGCGTGGTCGCGGCACCGGCAGCGGCACGTTTGTCCTTGGCCACCTGTTCGCGATAGGCGGCGATCTCGCGCGCCTGTGCTTCGGTATCGACCACGTTCAGAACGTCGCCGGCCTCGGGCGTGCCGTTGAGACCCAGCACCTCGACCGGCACCGATGGCCCGGCTTCCTTGACGCGCTTGCCCTGGTCGTTCTCCATCGCGCGGACCCGGCCCCATTGTTCGCCGACCACGAAGATATCGCCCTGTCTCAGCGTGCCGTTCTGCACCAGAA
>CAYGNB010000423.1:0-2687 GCA_964351135.1 uncultured Rhodobacterales bacterium
GCGCGCGACATCAGCACTTCGTCCACCTGCCGCGCGGCGGCGATTTCATCACCGCCGGATACGGCCGCAACCTCGCGGGTCAGACGCTCCAGCGCCGCTTCGTATAGCTGGCGTTCGGAATAGCTCTGTTCCCGTTGATCGTCGGTACGATGCAGATCGCGGACCACCTCGGCGATCGAGATCAGATCGCCCGAATTGATTTTCTGTTCATATTCCTGCGCCCGGCGCGACCACATCGCCCGTTTCACCCGCGCCTTGCCCTTCAGCGTGGTCATGGCCTGGTTGATCACGTCCGGCGAACTGAGCGACCGCATCCCGATCTCGGTCGCCTTGTTGGTCGGCACCCGCAGGGTCATCTTGTCCTTTTCAAAGGAAATCACGAAAAGCTCGAGCTTGAACCCGGCGACTTCCTGCTCCTCGATGGATATGATCTGCCCGACACCGTGCGCGGGATAGACAACATAGTCATTCGGACGGAATTCGGGTTTCTTCGTCTTCGTCATTCAGGTCTTCCTCTTTGGCCGGCGGGTCTGGGCGTCAATCTTTTATTTGGCAGAGTCGGATTCCAGTCCGCTCTCCGGCAACAGACGCAAATAAACCCTCCCCCATGCGAATGCCCGCTGGGGACAGGTCCGGTCGTGACACTTCTCGATTTATGAATATAGCACAAAACCACGCCCCCCGAAAGCTGACGCTAGGTCAGGAAGGTAAATTTCGTGTCATATCGGCCACTTGCCAGAGCAAATGGATGCGGCAGCGCAGCGAATCGCTTAACCGCCCTCTCCCGGAGCCTCCGAGAAGTACTTGTCGAGCTTGCCGGTTTCGCCATCACGTTCTTCGGCGTCCGGCAGCGGGTCCTTCTTGGTGATGATCACCGGCCATTGTTCCGCATATTTGCGGTTGAACTCGACCCACTGTTCCATCTCAGGTTCAGTGTCCGGACGGATCGCATCGGCGGGGCATTCCGGTTCGCATACACCGCAATCGATGCATTCGTCCGGATGAATCACCAGCATGTTCTCTCCCTCGTAGAAACAATCCACGGGGCAGACCTCGACACAGTCGGTATACTTGCAGGCGATGCAGTTGTCGTTGACGATATAGGTCATGGGCTGCTGTCCCTTTCACCTCTTCGCGCCTAGCTAAATCAGCCCGGGCGCTACTTCAAGCCGTCAATCCGGTATCGACTTGCGGGAAAGATCGAACTTCCTGCGGTCGCGACCGGTCGGACGTCCCTTTCCCTCGTAAGACGGATTTACAGGAGGATCATCCCGGTCTTCGGTGAGATCCGTGTAAAGCGTTTGTGCCTCTGGCGCCGGGCCGCGCCGTTCGCCCAAGGCCTCGATCCGCACGACACGCACCCGCCGCGCCTGGGCAAAGGTCAGAACGTCACCGGGTCCGACCGCATGAGCCGGCTTGGATACCCGGTTGCCGTTCACGCGCACATGGCCCGAACCGACCAGCTTTGCGGCCAGGCTGCGGGTCTTGAAGAACCGCGCCTGCCACAGCCACTTGTCGACGCGCAGCCGATTTTGTACGCTTTCTTCCAAAGCGTTACTTGCCGTCCTTCAACCCCATCAGCGCTGCGGCAAAAGGGTTGTCGGGATCAATCACATCTTTTTTCTTCGGCGGCTTCGCGGAATAGGTCTTGCCCCCCTTGGGTTGCTGCCGGTCGGGTTTGCGCCCGCCCGGTTTGCCGCGCTTGCCATCGCGGGGCTGGCCCTTGTCGCCTTGCCGCTGGTCGCGGCGCGGGCCACGGCCCTGCTGGCGGTTGCGACCCCAGGTGAAGGTATAAAAGACCTCGCGTTCCGGCTCGGCCGGCGCATCGGCCCCAACGGCCTCGATAGCTTCATCGGGCGTGGGTTCCGATGCTGCCGCCGGTTCCTCCGGTTCGGCAACGGGCGCGTCAGAGGCCATCTCCGGTGCCGCGTCTGTTTCGGGCACCCTACCGGCCTCGGCGGGCACGTCTCCATCAGCCGTCGCGTCGGGCGCGGGATCGGCGGCAGGTTGCGGCACCTTGACCTTGTCGCGCTCACCTCGCTCGGCCTTGTAGCCCAGCCCCTGCATCAGGTCGGCGAACTGGTCCAGCGTCATGCCGGTGATCGACAGCATGTCGGGATTGGCTTCGAACCCGGCGCGGCTGTTCTCGGCCCTCAAGAGATCGGCGAGCCGTTCCAGCATGTCGATGCGGATGGCGCGCTCGCCCGCAGCCCGATAGCCGCTCATAGCGAAATATCCGGCGGGCGCATCCTTGACCGCCGGCACCGTGACCAGCCCCGGCGGCGGCGATTCGGGGAAATCCTGCAGCCCCTCGGCCAGCGACCACAGCAGTAGCCGCAGCCGGGTTGGCGCCGGCTTCAGCAGCGCGGGCATGAAGACTGTGAACTGACCGAACCGCAGCCCGTGCTTGCGCAACGCCCCGCGCGCCTCCTGATCGAGCGCCTTGACCTCGTCGGCCACCTGCGACCGCGGCAGAACGCCGAAGCCTTCGACCATGCGATAGGCGAAACCGCGCACCGCCCCCTGCAGCGTTTCGTCCCGCTGCAGGTTCAACAGCGGTTCGAACAGCGCGGCGATCTTGCGGTCGATGAAATGCTGCAACCGCCGTTCGACCTTTTGCGCCACCTCGGCACCGGCCACGTCGTCGACGAAAACCTCGATCCGGGGTTTCAGCGGCTCCTGGCCGG
>CAYGNB010000424.1:0-2684 GCA_964351135.1 uncultured Rhodobacterales bacterium
GCCGCACGGGTTTCATCCCCCAGTTCGGCATCGAACGGGCGCGGCAGCCGGATCAGGGCGGCGGCCAGCGGGCCGGTGGCGGGCGGTTCAGAGGCAAGCAAGTCAGACATGCGCGGAGGATGCGCAGAGCGGCTGCGCGGGGTCAATGACCCCCTGCGTCCAGCGGGGTATCCATCGAAAAGGAATTGATCCAACCGGCCCCTTCGCGCCGCCAGAGCGAGGTGACATACATCGCCTTTTCCCTGTCCCGCCCCGGTTCGTTGAAATGCGCGCGATAGATCAGCAGCACATGCCCCGGCCCGGCGGGCAGAAGCCGTTCCTGATCCAGCCGATAGCTGGTGATAACCGGCCCGCCGTCCAGTGCGGCCATATGTTCGGCTCGGTTGGCATAGCCCGATGGATAGACCCCGAGAAAATCACTGCTGAGCATCCGGCCATCGGCCTGCGGATCGCCCGTGAGCATCGCCTCCCACACCGCGCGTTCCAGCGCGAGGATGTCGGCGATTGCGGGCAGATCGGTTTCGGTCCATTCCTGCATGAACAGCAGTCTGGCCATGCCGGACGCCCCGTCAAGAGAGGACAAGACCGATGAGCAAAAGCCTCAAACGCGTCCGCGCGGCGCTGGATGCCGCAGGCGTCGACGCCGAGATCCGCGAAACCCCGCTGTCGCGCACAGCCGCCGAGGCGGCCGACGCCGTCGGCTGCTCGGTGGATCAGATTGCCAAATCGATCATCTTTCGCGGCGAAACCAGCGGCGAGGCGATCCTGTTCCTGACCGCGGGCGGCAACCGCGTCGACCCGGATCGCGCCGCCGTCGCGGCGGGTGAACCGCTGGGCAAGGCCGACGCGGCGCTGATCCGGGCGCAGACCGGATTCGCTATTGGCGGGGTTGCGCCCGTGGGACACCTCAACCCGATCCGCGCCTTTTTCGACCCGCGTCTTTCCGATTTTCCGACCGTGTGGGCGGCCGCCGGCACACCCCACCATGTCTTTGCAGCCGATCCGGCCGTTATCTTGCGCATTTCATGCGCACAACCATATGATTTTACGTCATAAACAAAGATAATGTAAAAATAGTTCACATCCACCCTTGCAAAACTCCCGCGCGGTGCCGATCTTGTTCAATGTGAAAGACATTCACATAAACAAACGCCACACAACACGATCTGGAGAACCTGCACGATGACCACCTTCACCGACACTGTCCCCGCCACGACCCAGCCCGGTGGCTGGTTCGCCCGCGCCGAGGCCTGGCTCGACAGCAAGGGCAAAGGCGCATGGATCGCCGCCATGGTGCTGGGTTTCGTCTTCTTCTGGCCCGTGGGTCTGGCTCTTCTGGCCTACATGATCTGGAGCAAACGCATGTTCGGAAAATCCTGCCGCCGCGCCTCCCGCCACGCGCGTCACGCCTATGCCGCATCGCGGCCCACCGGTAACAGCGCCTTCGACGCCTACAAGGCGGACACGCTGCGCCGGCTGGAGGAAGAGCAGCGCAATTTCGAGACCTTCCTCGAACGGCTGCGCGAAGCCAAGGACAAGGCCGAGTTCGACCAGTTCATGGAAGAGCGCGCCCGCGTCGCCCGCAACGAAGACGAGGGGGAAGATCGCGACCCGGCCTGATCCCCGCCACCACTCGGCCCTGAACGGCCCGCCCCCTGTGGGCGGGCCTGTTTCCCCCGGTCACCTTGTTCCCTCAGTCACGGACCCCGCCCGATGCCGCATCTGCCCGACCCCGAATTCCAGCCGGATTTCTACGCCTCCGTGCCAACGAAACGCCTGTTTGCCTGGGTGTTCGATTCGGTCATCATTATCGCCCTGAGCCTGTTGGCGGTGCTGTTCACCGCCTTTGTCGGCGCCTTTTTCTGGCCCCTGCTCTATCTCGTGATCGGCTTTGCCTATCGCGTCGTCACCATCGCCGGCGGTTCGGCGACCTGGGGGATGCGGTTTGCCGGGATCGAGTTCCGCAACGCCCATGGCGAACGGTTCGATCTCGGGCTCGCGCTGGCGCATACGGCCGGCTACAGCCTGTCCATCGCGGTTCCCGTGCTGCAGGTCATCTCGATCGTGATGATGCTGACCGGCGCGCGCGGCCAGGGGCTGACCGATGCCTTCCTCGGCACCGTGGCAATCAATCGGCGAGCGGTAACCTAAGCTGAAAGCGCGGGCTTGGCGCATGGTGGCGCCGTTGTTATCATCGCGTGAAACCACGATGGAACACCCATGCGCCACACGCTGCCGATCGCGCCACAATTCTACGTCACCGCTCCGCAGCCCTGCCCCTATCTGGACGGGCGGATGGAGCGGAAACTGTTTACCGCCCTGCACGGCGACAATGCCGACCGGCTGAACGATTCCCTTTCCCAACAGGGGTTTCGCCGGTCGCAGAACGTGCTCTATCGGCCCGCCTGTGCGGATTGCTCGGCCTGCCTGTCGGCGCGGATCGATGTCAGCCGCTTCAAACCGTCCAAGAGCCAGAAACGCACGCTGCGGCGCAATGCCGGTCTGCAGCGCCGCGCCACATCGCCCTGGGCGACCGAGGAACAATACGACCTGTTCCGCCGCTATCTGGACGCCCGCCATGCCGATGGTGGTATGGCCGACATGGACATGTTCGAGTTCGCCGCGATGATCGAGGAAACCCCGATCCGCAGCCGGGTGATCGAATATACCGATGGCGAAACCGG
>CAYGNB010000425.1:0-2680 GCA_964351135.1 uncultured Rhodobacterales bacterium
TCTCCATCGAGCAGACCTTGTTGCGACGCTTGCGCGCCAGTTCAAAGGCCGAGCGCGCCACCCGGTCGATCTCGGATTCGGTATAGCGTTGGGTGTTGATGCCGACCCGTTCGTTACCGTCCTCGATGATCCCGCGCGGTTCGCCGAAATAGATGCCGCTGGTCAGCTCACGCACGATCATGAGATCGAGCCCGGCCACCACGTCACGTTTCAGCGACGAGAAATCGGCCAGTGCGTCGAAACACTGCGCCGGGCGCAGGTTGGCGAACAGGTCCATTTCCTTGCGCAGGCGCAGCAGGCCGCGTTCCGGTTTCACGCTGAAATCGAGGTTGTCATATTTCGGGCCGCCCACGGCGCCCAGCAGGACGGCGTCCACCTCTTGCGCGCGGGCCATGGTGTCGTCGTGCAGCGGTGTGCCATGCGCGTCATAGGCCGCGCCGCCCACCAGATCCTCGCTCACATCAAAGGCCAGATCGCGTTTGGCGCCGTACCAGTCGATCACCTTGCGAACCTCGGCCATGACCTCGGGGCCGATCCCGTCGCCGGGCAGGATGAGAAGCGAAGGGTTGGGCATGACGATCTCCTTGCATTGCTTGGTCAACGCCCTATCGCGGCCCAACCAGAGGGTCAAGAACGCCCCGTCGGGGCCGCGATTTCTACGCTTGATACGGTCACGGCACTTGCAGTCCTTCGGCGAGAAGATCCCAGACCCGGCGTATGCGCGGGGTGTGAAACAGCCGCTCATGTGCGGCCAGCCAGACTGGCAGCGGTGGGATTTCGATGTCCAGATTCAGTTCTTCCACGGCGGGATCGGCCCGGCCTACCTGCCTTAGCGCAAACCCGATGCCGCAGCCGGCGCGGACCAGTTCCCAATAGGTTGCCTGGTTGTCGCATCGGGTGGCGAAATCTGCGCGGGTCACGGACTGACCCAAGGCGCGCATCGTGCGGATGATCAGATCATTGCGGTCAAAGCCCACCAGATCGAACCGCGTCAGATCGGTTGCCCGTACAGGCCGGCCAGCTAGGGCCAGATAGCTGCTGGCCGCGAAACAGCCCATATCGAGATCGGCGATATGACGGGTGACGATATCAAGCTGGGTCGGCCGATACATGCGCACCGCCAGATCGGCCTCGCGGAACAGCAGGTTGTCGCTTTGATCCGAGGGGGCCAGGTCCAGCTGGATCGCTGGTTCCGCCGACCGGATCTGCGCCAGGATCGGCGGCAGCAGGTAGTGCGCGGCGAACTGGCTGGTGGTGATCCGCACGCTGCCTTCGATCCGCTGCGACTGGCCCGCCGCGGTCAGCGCGATCCGGTTCATCGCCTCGCGCATCTCGCGGGCCAGCGGCAGCAGGCGAGTGCCGGTCTCGCTGAGCCGCAGCCCCCGTGCGTGGCGATCGAAGAGGCTGGCACCAAGGGACTGCTCCAGCACGCGGATCTGCCGTCCCAGTGTCGGCTGGCTGCGCCCGGTCATGCGTGCCGCCGCAGACAGTGACCCGGTTTCCGCCACCGCCAGAAAGCACTGCATCAAGGACCAATCGTGCGTTACATCCGGTCTATCCATTCATTGATGAATATCAGATAGGCCAAAACGGGCAATGTCTATGTTAGACGCGCATGGGTATTCTGGGCCCGAACACCGATTTCAACCAAAGGGATTCACTATGAAACAGACGGATCGAACAGTTCTGATCCTTGGCGCCAACGGGCGTTTCGGGCGCCATGCCGCGCGGTCCTTTGACCGGGCGGGCTGGACCGTGCGCCGGTATGACCGCGCGCGCGACAGCCTGCCGGCAGCGGCCGAAGGGGCCGCAGTGATCGTCAACGGTTGGAATCCGCCCTACCCGGATTGGGAAAGCCAGATACCCGGCCTGACCGCCAGCCTGATCGCGGCGGCCAAGACTACCGGGGCGACCGTGATCCAGCCCGGTAATGTCTATGTCTTTGGTGCCGATACGCCCGCACCCTGGTCAGAGAGCTCGCCGCATCGGGCCGCAAACCCGCTGGGCCGGGTGCGGATCGCGATGGAGGCGCAGTTGCGCGATGCCGGGATCCGAACGATCCTGCTGCGGGCCGGGGATTTCATCGACACCGAAGCTTCCGGCAACTGGTTCGACGCGATCATGGTGAAAAAGCTGCGGCGGGGTGTGTTCACCTATCCCGGCGACCCGGATGCGGCCCATGCCTGGGCGTTTCTGCCCGATGTCACCCATGCGGCGGTGGCGCTGGCCGAGATCCGCGACAGCCTGCCTGACTTCACCGATATTCCATTCCCCGGCTACACGCTCACCGGGCGCGAGATAGCGGATCATCTGAGCGCGGCAACGGGTCACGAGATCCGGCTGCGGCGGATGTCGTGGCTGCCGGTCCATCTCGCACGCCCGTTCTGGCGTGTGGCCACGCATCTGATCGAAATGCGGTATCTGTGGATGATCCCGCATTCGCTGGATGGTGCACGCTTTGCCGGTCTGTTGCCAGATTTCCGGCCCACCCCGGTTGCCGACGCGTTGCGTCAGGCTCTGCCTGTGCCGGCGCTCGATCACTCCGGTGCGAGATCGACCCAGACCAGCCGGTGACGGCTGGCGGTGATTGCGTCACCATGGCCGGGCTCGTCTGTGGTGGGCCAGTATACGCCCGACCGGACCACGCGCCAATCGGCCGATGGCAGGACATAATCCACGC
>CAYGNB010000426.1:0-2676 GCA_964351135.1 uncultured Rhodobacterales bacterium
AGCATTTCATCTCCGGCGCCGATCACGCGGATTTCGTCATCGTCTTCATCGCCACGGGTGAAGACGCGACCCCCAAGGGCCCCAAGAAGCGTATCACCGCCTTCCTGGTGGATCGCGCCACACCGGGCTTTACCATCCGAGACGGCTACAAATCGGTCAGCCACCGCGGCTACAAGAACATGGTGCTCGAGTTCGACGATTGCCGCCTGCCGGATGCGCAGGTTCTGGGCGAGGTCGATGGCGGCTTCGACGTGATGAACACCTGGCTTTATGCAACCCGCATCACCGTGGCCGCTATGTCGGTCGGCCGGGCGCGGCGGGTGTTCGACTACGCGCTCGATTATGCCGCCACCCGCGAACAGTTCGGCCAGAAGATCGGCAAATTCCAAGGCGTGTCATTCCAGATCGCCGACATGGTCACCGAAATCGACGCCGCCGATCTGTTGACCCTGGCCGCTGCCGACCGGCTGGACCAGGGATTGCCCGCGAACCGGGAAATCGCCTCGGCCAAGCTGTATGCATCTGAGATGCTGGCGCGAGTGACAGACACGGCGATCCAGATCCACGGCGGCATGGGGCTGATGGATGATTACCCGCTGGAGCGTTTCTGGCGCGATGCGCGGGTCGAACGGATCTGGGACGGCACCAGCGAAATCCAGCGCCACATCATCAGCCGCGACCTGCTGCGAGCGCTGGGTGCATGAGGAAGATGGCGCAATCGCGCTGTCGCGCGATGCCTCCGGCGGGGATATTTCCAGCAAGAGGAAGCGGAGGGACCGCCCGGCAGCCCCTCCGTGGAAAGAGCGCCGCTCCTTCCCCTTGCACGGTCATCGGCGTCCCCGCCTGTACCGCCTCGCGACATTGGCGCATCGGGGTTAACAATAGCTTTCTTCCTCTTGCTGGAAATATCCCCGCCGGAGGCATGAAAACTCATGCGTGACCTCAACCGTCTGTTCCGGCCGCGCCATATCGCGGTGATCGGTGGCGGCGGCTGGGCGGCATCGGTGATGAAGCAGGCGCAACGCCTCGGATTTGACGGCCCCGTCTGGCATGTTCACCCCAAGGGCGGCGATGGCGTGTTCGCGCGGATCGAAGATCTGCCGAATGCACCGGATGCCGCGTTCATCGGCATCAACCGCCACGCCACGATCGAGGCGGTGCAAGCTCTGTCCGATTTGGGCACGGGCGGTGCTGTCTGTTTCGCTTCCGGATTTTCCGAGGCGCACGCCGAAGACGCCAGCGCGGAGGCGCTGCAGGCGCGGCTCATCGCCGCTGCCGGAGACATGCCGATCCTCGGCCCCAACTGCTACGGCTTTGTCAACGTGCTCGACCGGGTAGCGGTCTGGCCCGACCAGCACGGGCTGATGCCGGTCGGGCGTGGGGTTGCGATCCTGACGCAGAGCTCCAACATCGCCATCAATCTGACCATGCAGCGGCGCGCCCTGCCCGTCGCCTGCATGATCACCTGCGGGAACATGGCGCAAACCTCGCAGGCCGAGATCGCTACGGCACTGCTCGACGATCCCCGCATCACCGCAATCGGTCTGCATGTGGAAGGGTTCGGCGATCTGCGCGCGTGGGAACGCCTAGCCGCCAAGGCACATGCGCGCGGAATCCCCTTGGTGGCGATCAAGGTCGGCGCCTCGGAACCGGCACGGGCCGCAACCGTGTCGCACACCGCTGCGCTGGCGGGCAGCGACGCGGGTGCGCAGGCCTTTCTCGACCGGCTGGGCATCCCGCGCCTGCAGGACCTGTCCGCCTTTCTCGAATGTCTGAAGCTGCTGCATTGCGTGGGGCCCCTGACCTCGAACCGGATCGGCTCTATCAGCTGTTCGGGGGGCGAGGCGAGCCTGCTGGCAGACCTCGCCGCCGGGCGCGACCTGTGCCTGCCGCCGCTTTCCGATACGCAGCGCTCCGCGCTGGCGGCGGCCCTCGGGCCGATGGTGGCGCTGGCCAATCCGCTGGACTACCACACCTATATCTGGCGCGATGTGGACGCGATGACCCGCGCCTGGGCGGCATTGACCGGTGACGGGCTGGCGCTGACGCTCAGCGTTGTCGACTACCCGACCACCGACCGCGCCGACTGGTCCTGCGCCACGCAGGCGGCCATCGGCGCCCGTGCCCGGACCGGCACTCCCTTTGCGGTGGTGTCGTCTCTGCCCGAACTGATGCCCGAGGATCTTGCAGACGAATTGATTGCTGGCGGCGTCGTGCCGATGGCCGGGCTGGACTCTGCGCTGGCCGCGCTCGAAGCGGCGGCGCGCCATCGCCCGCCCGACCCGGAACCCGTGCTGCTGCCGGGTGTCGGCGAAGCCACCCAATTGCTGTCCGAAGCACTAGCCAAGGCGGCTTTGGAAGCCTACAGGCTGGCGGTCCCGCGCGGCTTGGCCTGCGACGCGGCGGTGGCCGGCAATGCGGCACTGTCGCTGGCGGAACCGTTGGCGGTCAAGGGGGTCGGGCTGGCCCATAAATCCGAACACGGCGCCGTGCGGCTGGGGCTGACCCGGGCAGAGGTGGCCGAAGCCGCCCGAATGGTCGGCACCGAGCAGGTATTGGTCGAAGAGATGGTGACCGGCGCGGTAGCCGAACTGCTGATCGGCATCACCCGCGACCCGGCACACGGGTTCGTGCTGACACTGGGCGCAGGCGGTGTACTGACCGAATTGCTGGCCG
>CAYGNB010000427.1:0-2676 GCA_964351135.1 uncultured Rhodobacterales bacterium
TCGGCGGCGCGCGCGGCCGGACCGACGTGCCCAAGATCGTCGACTGGTACATGGACGGCAAGATCGAGATCGACCCGATGATCACCCACAAGCTGACCCTGGATGAAATCAACCACGGGTTCGACCTGATGCACGAAGGCAAATCGATCCGTGCAGTCGTGGAATACTGAGCATGGATCTCAAGGTCATCTCGCAGAACCGGAGTTTCGGAGGGACGCAAACAGTCTATTCCCACGCGTCGCCGACTTGCGATTGTGAGATGACGTTTGCCGTCTACCTGCCCCCTCAGGCCAAACACGGGCCGGTGCCGGTTCTGTGGTACCTGTCCGGCCTGACCTGTACCCATGAAAACGCGATGACCAAGGGCGGGTTTCAGGAACATGCCGCCGAATACGGTCTGGCGATGGTTTTCCCCGATACCTCTCCGCGCGGTCCGGGTGTGGCCGATGACGAAGCTTACGATCTGGGGCAGGGCGCCGGGTTCTATGTGAACGCGACCCGCGATCCCTGGCGGTCGCATTTCCGGATGTATGACTACGTCGTAGAGGAACTGCGCGGGATCGTTGAGGAGGAACTGCCGCTCCGGGATCGTCACGGCATCACCGGCCATTCCATGGGGGGGCACGGTGCGATCACGATCGCGATCCGTAATCCCGACCTGTTCGATTCCCTGTCCGCCTTTGCGCCCATTGCGCACCCGACCCTGTCGGATTGGGGACGCAAGCAACTCAGCAGCTATCTGGGCGACGACGAAAGCGCCTGGGTCGAACACGATTCGACGCTGCTGCTGGAAGAACACGGCTGGAAAGGCGAATTGCTGGTGGATCAGGGGGCCGACGACCAGTTTCTCGATCTGCTCAAGCCCGAGGCGCTGGCCAACATGATGGCGCGGCGCCGGCAGCCGGGGCAGGTGCGTATACAGCGGGGATACGATCACTCGTATTTCTTCGTGAACACCTTTGCGCGGGACCATGTCGAATGGCACGCCGCGCGTCTCAACTGAACAAGGCAGCAGGGAAAGGATGATCGTGTTCAGAACGTTGATGTCGGCAACCTGCCTGATGCTCCTGCCGGTTATGGCCGGCGCGGAGGGGGATGCGGCCGCGGGCGAAAAGGTGTTTCGCAAGTGCAAGGCCTGCCATGCGGTCGGCGAGGGCGCCGAAAACAAGGTTGGACCGGTCCTGAACGGGGTCGTGGGCCGTCAGGTCGCGACTGTCGATGGCTTTGGCTATTCCGACACGCTGGTCGCCCTGTCCGAACAGAGCACGATCTGGACGCCCGAGGAGCTGGCCGCCTTTCTGACCAAACCGCGTGACTACGCAAAGGGAACCAAGATGACCTTTGCCGGGCTGCGGAAAGAGGAGGATCGAGAAAACGTAATCGCATATCTTGCAACCTTCGGGGACGGAGGATCGCAGGACTAAGGAATTGTTCGCCATCGGTTCTGTCTGAGGGGGACAGGGCGGGCGGACATGGAAGGACACCGAATCCTACCCGGGTCAGGTGTTTCACCGCGGCAGGACGGCCGCACTCATGGGAGGAGAACGAATGAGAAAGCTATCGCTTTTCACATCCGGGATCGCCATTTGCATGGCCGGGATGGCCTTTGCCAATGACGACCTGATTGCCCAGATGGAGAACTCGAAGCAATGGGCGATCCAGACGGGTGACTACAAGAACCAGCGCTATTCCGAGCTCGATCAGATCAATGCGGAAAACGTGGGCGACCTGCAGGTCGCATGGACCTTCTCGACCGGCGTTCTGCGCGGGCACGAGGGTTCGCCGCTGGTGATCGGCGACATGATGTATGTTCACACGCCGTTCCCCAACATCGTTTACGCGCTCAACCTGGCTGACGAAGGTCGGATTGTCTGGAAATACGAGCCCAAGCAGGATCCGGACGTTATTCCGGTGATGTGCTGTGACACCGTGAACCGCGGTGTGGCCTATGCGGATGGCAAGATCTTCCTGCATCAGGCGGATACCAAGGTCGTGGCGCTGGATGCCAGCACCGGCGATGTCGTCTGGGAAGCGCAGAATGGCGACCCTGCCATCGGCGAAACCAACACCGCGACGGTGCTGCCGGTCAAGGACAAGGTCATTGTCGGCATTTCGGGCGGCGAGTTCGGTGTGCGCGGGTCGGTCACGGCCTATGACATGAACTCTGGCGAACAGGTCTGGCGCGCCTATTCCATGGGGCCGGATTCGGATATTCTGGCAGATCCTGAAAAGACCACCCATCTGGGCAAGCCGGTCGGCGCTGATTCAGGCACCAATACCTGGGAAGGCGATCAGTGGATGATCGGTGGCGGCACCACATGGGGCTGGTACTCGGTCGATCTGGAAGAGAACCTGATGTACTACGGTTCCGGTAACCCGTCGACCTGGAACCCGGCGCAGCGTCCCGGCGACAACCGCTGGTCCATGACCATCATGGCCCGCGACATCGACACCGGCATGGCCCGCTGGTTCTACCAGATGACCCCGCATGACGAATGGGACTTTGACGGCATCAATGAAATGATCCTGACGGAGCAGGAAATTGATGGCCAGGAGCGCAAGCTGCTGACCCATTTCGACCGCAACGGTCTGGCCTACACGCTGGATCGCGTTTCGGGTGAGCTGCTGGTGGCCGAGAAATACGACCCGGCGGTGAACTGGACCACCGGCGTCGAC
>CAYGNB010000428.1:0-2675 GCA_964351135.1 uncultured Rhodobacterales bacterium
AAGGTAGCTACGAGCGAGGGCTCAAAATGTTCCGGTCCACCGAATTGCTTGACGATGGGCGTGCCCTGCGCCTGTCCTGGACTGATGGCAGCGAAGCACGATTTCACGCCGTCTGGCTGCGTGACAACGCGCTCGACCCCGACACCCGCGACGCTGGCAACGGCCAACGGCTGATCACAATCAACGCGATCCCCGTGACGATGCGCATCGGGGCCGTCTCGGTCGAGGGCAGCGATCTGGTTGTCACCTTCACACCGGAGAACAAGACCGTGCGGTTTCCGGCCCAGTGGCTGCGGGCACACGCCTATGACCGGCAGGCGGGCAAAGCCCCGGGATGGCTGCCTGACTGCGTCGAAACCTGGGACGGCGCGCTGAACGGAGGCGTGCCGTGCGCCGATTTCGCGACACTGGCCTCGGACAGCGCGGCGCTCGGTGCGTGGCTCGGGGCGGTGCGGCGATACGGTTTCGCGAAGATTACCGGCGGGCCAGAGCAAAGCGGCGCTCTGCTGGAGGTCGCGGCCTTGTTCGGTTTTGTCCGCGAAACCAACTACGGCAAATGGTTCGAGGTGCGCACCGAGGTGAACCCGACCAACCTGGCCTATACCGGCCTCGGACTTCAGGCGCACACGGATAACCCCTATCGCGATCCGGTTCCGACGCTGCAAATCCTCTACTGCCTGGAAAACTCCGCCGAAGGTGGCGATTCCATGGTGGTCGATGGCTTTGCAGCCGCGCTGCGGCTGCAACAGGAGGACCCCCGCGGGTTCGACCTGCTGTCGCGCTACTGCGCGCGGTTCGAATTTGCAGGGTCCTCGGGTGTGCGGCTCTCTGCGCGGCGCCCGATGATCGACCTCGCCCCCGATGGCGAACTGATCGGTGTACGGTTCAACAACCGCTCCACCGCGCCCATCACCGATGTGCCCTATGACGATATGCCGGATTACTATGCCGGATACCGCCGCCTTGCCGAGATCATCGACGATCCGGCGATGGCCGTCAGCTTCAAGCTGGAACCGGGCGAAAGCTTCATCGTCGACAATACGCGGGTGCTACATGCCCGCAAAGGGTACTCCGGCAGCGGTTCGCGCTGGCTGCAGGGATGCTACGCGGACAAGGACGGGCTGCTTTCCAAACTTGCGGCAATCGAACACGACGCGCGAAAGGCCGCGGAATGACCACACCCGAGATCGAGGCTCTGACGCCGGAAACGATCGTTGCCTTTCTCGCCGACATCTTCGAACGGCGCGGCGACGAGGAGTATCTCGGCGAGCCGGTCACGATGGCCACGCACATGCTGCAGGGCGCGACCATGGCGGAAGAGGCCGGGATGGCCGAGGATATCGTTGTCGCGGCGCTCTTGCATGACATCGGCCACTTCACCAGCGAATTCGGCATGTTTTCGATGGACGACGACGAGGACAGGCTGCACGAAGAGGCCGGCGCCGAGGTGTTGGAACGGTTCTTTCCCAGCGTGGTCACCGACTGCGTGCGCCTGCACGTCGCCGCGAAACGGTACCTGTGCGCGACCAGACCGGAATACTTCAGCCGGCTCTCGGAAGCCTCCGTGCATTCGCTGAACCTTCAAGGCGGACCGATGGATGCTGAAGAGGTTGCCGATTTCGAGACGAACCCCAATCTGAAACAGGTCATTCAGGTTCGGTATCTGGACGATGCGGGCAAGCGCCCCGATATGGACACCCCATCCTTTGCGCATTTCGCGCCGATGGTGCAGCGCGTGGTGGATCGGCACTGCGGCAGGGGCTGACCCCAGCCGTTCTCACGCACCCACCAGCCGCCCCTCCTCCAGCCGCAGCACGCGGTCCATGCGTGCGGCCAGTTCCATGTTATGGGTCGCGATCAGCGCGGCCAGCCCTTCGCCGCGCACCAGTTCCATCAGCGCGTCGAACACCTGATCCGACGTGGCCGGATCGAGATTGCCGGTCGGCTCGTCGGCCAGCAACAACCGGGGCCGGTTGGCAAGGGCGCGGCAAAAGGCAACACGTTGCTGTTCGCCCCCCGACAGCGCGGCAGGCCGGTGGTCGGCCCGTTCGGCGACCCCGACGCGCGCCAGCAGATCCATCGCCCGTTCCTGCGCCGCCGCCCGCGTGGCACCGTTCGCGAGCTGCGGCAGCAGGATGTTTTCGGCGGCCGTGAATTCGGGCAGCAGATGGTGAAACTGGTAGATGAACCCGACGTCGCGCCGCCGCGTGGCCGTGCGCCCGCGATCGCCGCGCCGGGTCATGTCGCCCCCCCCGATCACCACCTGTCCCGCATCGGCAACGTCCAGCAGCCCGGCGATATGCAACAGTGTCGATTTCCCCGCGCCCGACGGCGCCACCAGCGCCACCGCCTCGCCCGCGTTCAGCGCCAGATCGGCCCCGCGCAGCACCCGGACCTCGCCGGGTGTGCCGCGCAGATAGCTTTTCTCGATCCCTGTGAGGACCAGCACCGGATCACTCATAGCGCAGCGCCTCCACCGGGTTCAGCCGTGCGGCCCGGCGCGCCGGGAATATGGTCACGATAAAGGACAGCCCCAGCGACAGCGCCACCGCCTTGAGCACATCGTTCAGATGCAGTTCGGCCGGCAGCGCATAGATGCCCCGGATCGCCGGATCCCAGACCCCGCCGCCCATGACGTAGTTCACGAAGGAAAAGATCGGGTCGATATAGATCGC
>CAYGNB010000429.1:0-2671 GCA_964351135.1 uncultured Rhodobacterales bacterium
GCCAAGGACATGCCCAACGCGCTGACCGTGATCGCCATGGGGCCGCGCGGGTCGATGCTGCATGCCCCCGACGTCTACATGGAAAAGGTCGCGATCGGACCGGGCTATCCGCAGGGGCTGATCACGCTGGACATGCCGCCGGCAACCCGGGTGTCGGCGCTGGCGACCGAAAAGGGCTGTTCCCCGGCCGACATCACCGTCTGCATTCTCGAACGTCCCCGCCACGAGGAAATGATCGCCGAGGTTCGCGCCACCGGCGCCGCGATCCGCCTGATCACCGATGGCGACGTGGCCGGCGTGATGCATTGCGCGGAAAGCGAACTGACCGGCATCGACATGTACATGGGGGCCGGTGGCGCGCCCGAAGGCGTGCTCGCCGCCGCCGCGCTGAAATGCATGGGCGGTCAGATCGAGGGCCGGCTTCTGTTCCGCAACGACGACGAAAAGGCCCGGGCCGCCAAGGCCGGCATTACCGATCTCAACCGGGTCTATAACCGCGATGACATGGTATCGCAGGATGTGATCTTTGCCGCGACCGGCGTGACCAACGGGACCCTTCTGCCCGGCATCCGCCGCGAACCGGGCTGGCTGACGACCCAAACCCTGCTGATGCGGTCGAAAACCGGATCCGTGCGCCGCATGGAGTACCGCACCCCGGTCGCAGCTCTGAGCTGACCCAGTGCCCGTGTTTACCGTCGGAGCCTCCGGCGGGGATATTTCTGGCAAGAGGAAAAGGCCGGTCCGGTAGCGGGCCGGCCATGCTGCAAGGAGAGGCCGGATGAGTTTTCTGGGTGTCGACGCGTCGCTGACCGGGCGCCGTTGGGTCGGCCCGTCGATCGAAACCGACCGCACCGCCGAAGCGCTGGCCCAGGAGACCGGACTGCCCCGCCAGCTTTGCCAGGTGCTGGCGCGCCGAGGGGTGGCGGCCGCCGAGGCCGAGGCGTTCCTGGCCCCGAAGCTGAAAGATCTATTGCCGGATCCGCGGAACCTGAAGGACATGGAGACCGCTGCCGCGCGCGTGGTCGACGCCGTCCGGCAACGTCAGAAAATCGCGGTCTTTGCCGATTATGACGTGGATGGCGGGTCGAGCGCGGCGCTGCTGCTGGTCTGGCTGCGCGGTCTGAGCATGAATGCGACGCTGTATGTGCCCGACCGGATCGACGAAGGATATGGCCCCAACGAGCCTGCGATGCGTGACCTTGCGGCGGCGCATGATCTGGTGATCTGCGTCGATTGCGGCACCTTGAGCCACGAGCCGATTGCCGCGGCGCGGGGCGCGGACGTGATCGTGCTGGACCATCACTTGGGTGGAGAAACCCTGCCCCCCGCGCATGCAGTGGTGAACCCCAACCGGCAGGACGAGAGCGGCGACCTCGGTCATCTCTGCGCGGCGGCGGTCGTGTTCCTGATGCTGGTCGAGGCGCGGCGGCAGATGCGTGTCGCGGGTCTGGGTGACGGGCCCGACCTGATGGCGCTGCTCGATCTGGTGGCGTTGGCGACGGTGGCCGACGTTGCCCCGCTGATCGGGGTCAACCGCGCCTTTGTGCGGCAGGGGCTCAAGGTGATGGCCCGCCGCGATCGGCCGGGCCTGCGCGCGCTGGCGGACGTGGCGCGCATGAATACCGCCCCTGCCCCGTATCATCTGGGATTTCTGCTGGGACCGCGCATTAACGCAGGCGGGCGGATCGGACGGGCGGATCTGGGCGCGCGGCTGCTGGCCACGGCGGACGACGCCGAAGCGCAGGCGCTGGCCGAAAGGCTGGACACACTGAACACCGAACGCCGCGATGTTGAGGAATCGGTGCGCGCCGCCGCTCTGGCCCAGGCCGAAGAGCGAGGGCTCGACGCGCCGCTGGTCTGGGCCGCAGGCGAAGGCTGGCATCCCGGCGTGGTCGGGATCGTCGCCTCGCGCCTGAAAGAAACCGCGCACCGCCCGTCCATCGTGATCGGGATGGACGGCGAGATCGGAAAGGGCTCAGGGCGGTCGGTTTCGGGGATCGACCTGGGCGCCGCGATCCAGCGGCTGACGTCCGAAGGGTTGCTGCTCAAGGGTGGCGGCCACCGCATGGCGGCCGGTCTGACCGTCGCACGGGACAAGCTGGAACCGGCCATGGAGCGACTCGCCGAGTTGCTCGCACGACAAGGCGCCAATCAATTGGGCCGCGCCGATCTGAAGCTGGACGGCACACTGATGCCAGGCGCGGCAACAACGGAACTGATCGATCGGATAGAACAGGCCGGACCGTTCGGCGCGGGCGCCCCTGCCCCGCGTTTCGCGCTTCCCGACCTTGCCGTCGGTCATGCCCGCCGGGTCGGTGAAAGCCATCTGAAACTGTCACTGAACGATGGTCTGAACGGGCGGATCGACGCCATTTGCTTTGGCGCATTCGACAGCGCTCTCGGCCCCAAGCTCGAGGCGCACGGGGGCGCGCGCTTCCACTTTGCCGGCCGTCTGGAAATCAACGATTGGGGCGGCAGGAGGTCTGTTCAGCTGCGTCTGGAGGACGCGGCTCAGGCCAGTTGAACCGGTCGCCCGCTTAACCGAAACTTTCCGCCCGCGGCCTGCACTTTTTGTCTTGCGCCCTGCGCCGCGATTGCCTAATGAACCGCTCACCACAGCGTGGCCCGTTCGTCTATCGGTTAGGACGCCAGGTTTTCAACCTGGAAAGAG
>CAYGNB010000430.1:0-2653 GCA_964351135.1 uncultured Rhodobacterales bacterium
TCGACCCCCAGCGAATGGGCGATGACGTGGATCGGGCGCGACGGGTTCGCCGCGTGCAACGGGGCCAGCGCCTTTGCCAGCGCCCGGCCGGCCAGCGCCGCCCGGTCATGCGCCTGATGCAGCCACCCGCGTGCGTTCCAGCCGAATGCGATCGCGAGCCCTTCGTCGCGGTCGCCGCGCCCGAAGCCCAGCGGCCAGGGCCAGGCGTCGGATGGTCCGCGCGCGGGCTCGGAGGGAAGGGCGTGAATATGCCGGTGCGGGCAACGGCCCGGATCGCCGGGCTGGTATTTGTACCCGTGGATCATCACCACCACGGGCCCGGTGCCCTTAAGATGTTCGGCCAGCAATTCGTCAATGGGCCGGGATCGATCATGCGCGACCGGCCGGTCGGCGCTGGCATCGATGCGAATCAGGGGCATGGCTGCACCTCACACAAGATGTTGTGGTGTCCCTTTGACGAAACCGTATGATGCAGGGATAAAATTTCCGTAACGCCACCGTGACGGTGCATTTGTGCCACATGTGCCAGCCGGAACCGGCCTTGACTGGAACCGGTCCCGGGCGTAAACGCCACCCGTGGCGATTTGTTACCGGATTGCGGGCCACGTTAAACAACACCGCTAAAAGGTCAGGATGAAAGCCCCCTTTCGCTTGGCCGCGTCGGGGGTTTTTTCGTAGGCCCGGAACGGGCCAGGAGGTCGATATGAAGGATTGGAACAAGCGCACGGCGGCAGTGCATGGCGGCACCCGCCGCAGCCAGTATGCCGAGGTGAGCGAGGCGATCTTTCTTACCCAGGGTTTCGTCTATGACAGCGCCGAGCAGGCCGAGGCGCGGTTCATCCAGTCGGGCGATGACGAATTCATCTATGCCCGCTATGGCAATCCGACCGTGCGCATGTTCGAGGAACGCATCGCGGCGCTGGAAGGGGCCGAGGACGCCTTTGCAACCGCGTCGGGCATGGCGGCGGTCTCGGGTGCGCTGACGGCGATGCTGAAGGCGGGCGACCATGTGGTGTCGTCGCGGGCGCTGTTCGGCTCCTGTCTCTACGTGCTCGAGGAGGTGCTGACCCGGTTCGGCGTCGAGGTGAGTTTTGTCGACGGCACCGATCTCGACCAGTGGCGCGCGGCGATCCGGCCCGATACCCGGGCGATCTTCTTCGAATCGATGGCCAACCCGACGCTCGAGATCATAGACATCGCCGCCGTGGCCGAACTGGCCCATGCGGCCGGCGCGCTGGTGCTGGTGGACAATGTCTTTGCCACGCCTGTCTTTTCCGACGCGATTGCGCAGGGTGCGGATGTGGTGATCTATTCCGCCACCAAACATATCGACGGGCAGGGCCGGGCGCTGGGCGGCGTGATCCTGGGCACGCGCGAGTTCATTCGCGGAACGGTCGAGCCCTACATGAAACATACCGGCGGCGCGATGAGCCCGTTCACCGCATGGGTGATGCTCAAGGGGCTGGAAACCCTGTCGCTGCGGGTCAACGCACAGGCCGACAGCGCGCTGGAAATGGCCCAGGTGGTGCAGGATCACCCGGCGCTGGCCCGTGCGATCTATCCCGGCCTGCCGTCCCATCCGCAGCATGCGCTGTGCCAGCGGCAGACCGGCAAGGGCGGCACCGTGCTGTCGCTCGACCTCAAGGGCGGGCAGACGGCGGCGTTCGCCTTTCTCAACGCGTTGGAAATCGCCAAGATTTCCAACAACTTGGGCGACGCTAAGAGCATCGTGACCCATCCCGCGACAACCACCCACCAGCGGCTGAGCGAGGAGCAGCGGCAGATTCTGGGGATCACACCGGGACTGGTGCGGTTTTCTGTAGGGATCGAGGACACCTCGGACCTGATCGCGGATGTGACCCGTGCGCTCGATATCGCTGCAGGGGCCTGAAACCGGCCGCGTTTCGGATCAGCGTCGCGGCCTGGCGGTTATGAAATCATTGGCGTTTGACGCGGTTAGCCCCTAGATGGGACGTACCGACAACGGAGCGAAGCCCATGAATATCCACCGACCCGGCCCGGACTCCACCGACGCTGCCGAAGCGTTGGCGCTGCTGCGCGACTGGGCCGCCACCGCCACCGGTGATGAAATCGCGGCACTTGGCCCCGAGGCCGAGGCACTGCTGCGCGGGCCGCGAAACGGCGGGCCGCTGTCGCGCGACTACCCGCAGGACTTTCGCTCCGATGAGGCCTATCGCGCCACGCTGCCGGACCTGCAGAATGGTCCGGCCAGCCTGATTCAGGGCGCGCGTCGGCAGATCCAACATGTGGGCATCTCCAATTTCCGCCTGCCGATCCGTTTCCATACCCGCGACGATGGCGATCTGGTTCTGGAAACTTCGGTCACCGGCACGGTCAGCCTCGAGGCGGACCGCAAGGGCATCAACATGTCGCGGATCATGCGCAGCTTCTATCGCCACGCTGACCGCACCTTTAGTTTCGAGGTGATCGAGGCGGCCCTTGCCGATTACCGTGCCGATCTCGACAGTTTCGATGCCCGTATCCAGATGCGGTTTTCCTTTCCCGCGCGGGTCAACAGCCTGCGGTCCGGGCTGACCGGGTTCCAGTATTACGACATCGCATTGGAACTGGTGGATCAGGGCGGGAAACGGCGAAAGAACCTGCATCTGGACTATGTCTATTCGTCGACCTG
>CAYGNB010000431.1:0-2647 GCA_964351135.1 uncultured Rhodobacterales bacterium
CGGACGCGCCGCTGACGATCACCATGTATGACCGCATGGTCAAGGTCGGCTCGACGCCGGTGCTGAACGCGGTGTCCGTGTTCCTGATGATCGCCTCGGGTCTGCTGGCGCTGGCCAGCGTGCTGGTGCAACGCGACAAGGGCGAAACCTGACCGGAACGCCACATGCGTTCCACCGGTCGCGGGCGGCTCTTTGAACCAGGCTGAGCTGCCATTTGTTGCCTGACTTGGAAACGCCGGCTCGGCCGGACGGCACTGCCGTTCGGGGCAATTGACGACAACGACTGCTTTCACGCCTGTGCAACCGCCAGGTCGCTCTGGCTGACATTGGACGTCAATCTCCAGACCAAACGCCCGACGAATCCACGATTTCGGAACTTACTCGGAGGCAGCAACAGCGCCGGAAGGCGACACGAAGCGACCGCCTTCCGACCAGACATAAGAGACATAGCAAGGCGTGCCCCGCAAACCGCAGTGGGCGCCATGAACCGGCAGCACGAGGATCGGCTGGTCGGGGTTGCTCTGAGGCATGACGATCATGACGCCATAAGACAGGAATTCGAACCGGGCGTAGCTACCGTCCGGTCTGGACACGAAGACATGGGCATAGCCGCCGCCCGTGCCGCCGCTGAACAACGTGGCCGAACTGGAGCAGGAGAAGCTGTATTCCTCGACGATCGGATCGGTGATGCCGTCGCCATTGAAATCGGCGGTGGCGCTGACCGCATCCGCTGGCGCATCGAATGTGCCGTTCTCGAACGCGGTGCAGCGCGTGCGCAGCGTCTCGACGAAGGCCTCATAGGTGTCGGAAAACACCTGCGGGGTTTGCGCCCGAAGCGGAGCAGCAGCAGAAACGCCTGCAAGGCTGGCTGCCCAGATAACCGTTAGTCGCGTCAAGACGATCCAGAAGCGCATTTCCTTGATCCCTGCATTGGCCCTTGTCTATTTGTGCGCCGGAGCATCCGGCGTGATGTCGAGCGTTGGACATTTGGCATGTATGACCGCATGGTCAAGGTCGGCTCGACGCCGGTGCTGAACGCGGTGTCCGTGTTCCTGATGATCGCCTCGGGTCTGCTGGCGCTGGCCAGCGTGCTGGTGCAACGCGACAAGGGCGAAACCTGACCGGAACGCCACATGTGTTCCATCGGCAACGGGCGGTTCGCTGACCCTGCCCGAACCACCATTCGTCGCCCGGTGTGGAAACGGCGGCTTGGCGGGGCTTTCCTGCCGTCGTCCAGAAACCTTTATCGTACCTCTGCCAATGTCAGAATGGCTGAGGCAAAGGCATCGGGGGCCTCCTGTGGCAAATTGTGTCCCGTCCCACCAACGACCCGGCGTTCGTAGAAACCGGTGAAATGAGGGCGGTCACAATCTTCGTCCGCTGGCGGGTCTACGCCGTCGTCCCGCCCCTGAAGAACAACGCAGGGAACCGTGATGGCGGGCTGCGCGGCCAGTCGTGCCTCGATCTCGTCATAGGCCGGGTCGCCGGGGATACCACCGAAGCGGTGACGATAGGAATGCAGCACGATCTCCACAAAATCGGGATTGTCGAATGACTGGGCCGTTGCTGCCCAAGTTGCTTCACTGAAGCGCCAGCTTGGCGACCAGAGCGACCAGATATGGCGGCAAAGATCGCGCCGGTTCTGTGTCAATCCGGCGCTCCCCCGTTCGGTATGGAAATAATACATGTACCAATAGCGCGCCTCCTCAACCGCCGGGGCCGGTTTGCAGGCGTTCGCAATATCCTGAATATTATACCCTTGGCCGCAGCTGACCAGGCCGCGAACCCGCTCGGGCCAGAGTGCGGCAACGATGCACGCGGCCCTGCCGCCCCAATCATATCCGCCAAGCAAGGCCCTTCTGACCGAAAGCGCATCCATAAAGGCCAGCAGATCGGCGCCGAGTGCGGCCTGCTGGCCCGAGCGCATCGTCGCAGAAGAGAGGAAGCGCGTTGGACCATAGCCGCGCAAATAGGGGACAAGACAGCGATATCCGTGACCCGCAAGCTTCGCAGCTACATCATCGTAGGCATGCGTGTCGTAGGGGAAGCCGTGCAGCAGGATCACCGGATCCCCATTTTCGGGTCCGGTATCGTGGTAGTGGATTTCCAAGCATCCCGCTTTGACGGATCTCATTCTGCGCCCCCGACTTTTCCGATTTTCTGGAAACCTATGATATCGCTCCGCCCGTCCGCAATGGGCTGGAATCAGGCTTCTAACCCGCGTGCGCCATGGATCGGATTTGGCCTCGGGGGAGGCGTTCTCCACGGCCCATGCAAGACCCATGTTCCCGCCGCTAACCCCGCCGCGATTTCCAGCGGACGTAACGTGTGGCGATCCGGTCGATCAGCCCCGGTTCGCCGCCCGCATTCAGGTCGATGCCGTCGCCGCCCCCGGCCCTGTACATCTCGGCAAAGATGTCGAGCACTTTGGACCTGACCATGCCGCGCAGCGGCACGTGCGCCATCATCCCATAGGCGGCGGCGCTGCCGCTGTCGGCCAGCGCCGGGTCGGCCCGGACCTCGGCCACCGCCTGTTGCAGGTCGGCCAGATAGGCCCCCGTCACCTCGCGGTGTTTCGCTGTCACCATCGCATGGATACCGTTGGGGTTCTGCACCCGGTTCACGTTCCAGCCCCGTGCCTCCAGCC
>CAYGNB010000432.1:0-2640 GCA_964351135.1 uncultured Rhodobacterales bacterium
AACTACATGATGGATTTCGGCCAGATGCTGCAGGACGGCGAGGCGATGAAGCGCTTTGGCAACACCGTGGTGCAATGGGATCTGCACACACGACAACCGAAAAAGGTATTCAACGTGCCCGGCGCCCCGCTGGAAATCCGCTTTCCCTGGGGGGCGAACGCGAACTATGCCTTCACCTCGGCCGCGCTGACCTCGCAGTTGTGGCTGATCTACGAGGACGACAGCGGCGAATGGCAGGCCAAGGCGGTGGCCGATATTGGCAACCCGGCGGACATTCCGCTGCCTGTCGATATCTCGATTGCGGCGGACGACCAGACGCTCTGGATCAACTCCTTCATGGATGGCAAGACCCGTCTCTTCGACATTTCCGACCCCCATAAACCCAGCCAGATCTACGAAAAGGAGATCGGACGGCAGGTCAATATGGTCAGCCAGAGCTGGGACGGCAGCCGCGTTTACTATACCTCGTCGCTGCTGTCGCAATGGGACAAGAAGGGCGAAGACGACGAACAGTTCCTCAAGGCCTATACCTGGGACGGCAAGGATCTGACCGAGGATTACGCCGTCGACTTCTACGAACAGAAGCTGGGACGGGCGCATATCATGCGCTTTGGCAGTTCGGCGCTCTACACGTCGTAATCGCCGGCAATGCCGGGGCGGTCCATCCGCTCCGGCATCCCGCAATGCGAGACAGGGAGATCCCCGATGGCATTGAAGACAGCTCTGGCGGCGATTGCCCTGGCCGCGGCGGGGGCGGCAGGCTGGGTCGTTTTCGACACCCGGACCGTCTCGCCTCCCGCGGGGTTCGCCGCCCGGTTCCCTGTTGCCGAGGGGTTCGAATTCGACCCGCCCGCGCCGGGCAGCTATGACCTGCTGCGGATCAAACCCGCGCCGGACGGCGAGGTTCTCGACATCCGGGGAAACGCGCTGCGGCTGTCGGATCTCATGCGGGACAAGATCACCCTCGTCAGTTTCGTCTATCTCTCCTGCGGCGACATCAACGGCTGCCCGCTGGCGATGTCCGTGCTGTTCGACATCCACGATGCCAGCATTGACGTCCCCGGTCTGGGTGAGGACGTCCAGCTCATGACAATCAGCTTCGATCCCGAGCGGGACACGGTGGAGGCGATCAACGCCTTCGCCTATCCCGTCACCATCGACCGTGATGCGGACAAGAAACTGCCCTGGCAGGTGCTGACGGCCCGGGATCAGGTGGCGCTGCAACCGATCCTCGACGGCTTCGGGCAGGTGGTGAACCGCTCCGGCGACCAGGAGACGATCAACCATGTGCTGCGCATGTATCTGGTTGATCGCCAGGGACAGATCCGCAACATCTACGGGCTGGGGCTGATCGATCCGCGACTGCTGATGTCGGATGTCGAAACCCTGTTGCGTGAGGAAGGCACCGGCTAGATGCGCATAGGTTTGCCGCTTGTCGTGCTGACGCTCGCCATATGTCCGGTTTCGGCAGACGAAGTCGCGAGCTATGAGCGGGCGGCGGTCGGGCTGCCACTCATCGACCCGGCAACCTGCCCCGAGGAGGCAGAGGGATGGGAAACCCGCGCGCTGGCCCGCAGTCTCGCCCCGCAACCGGGGCTTCCACCGGTGCCGCATCCGGTCGACAATCCACCCAGCGCCGAAAAGATCGCCCTCGGCCGCAAGCTGTTCTTCGACCGGCGCCTGTCGATCAACGGCACCATGTCCTGCGCCATGTGCCATGTCCCCGAACAGGCCTTCGTCAACCGCGAACTCGCCACCGCTGTGGGGGTCGAGGGCCGGCCGGTCAAACGCAACGCACCGACGCTGATCAACGTGGCCTTTCTCGACCCGCTGTTCCATGACGGGCGCGACAATGCGCTGGAGACCCAGTTTATCGGCCCGCTGGTCGCCCGCAACGAGATGGCGAACCCGTCCGCAGGGCGCGTGATTGCCCGGATCAACACGATGCCCGACTACCGCCGACTGTTCGAAACGGCGTTCGGCGCACCGGCGTCGCTGGACCGGATGGGCATGGCGCTGGCCGCCTATCAGCGGTCGCTGGTCGCGGGCGGGTCGGATTTCGACCGCTGGTTTTATGGCGGCGACGAGACGGCATTGGGCGAGGCCGCAAGGCGCGGCTTTGCGCTCTTTGCCGGAGAGGCAGGCTGTGCTGCCTGCCATCCGGTGGGCTCGGACAGCGCGATCTTTACCGACAACATGTTCCACGACACGGGCTATGGCTGGATGCGCGAACAGGCGCGCCAGAACCCGCCTGCCAAGGCGCCGGTGCAGGTCGCGCCCGGTGTGGTGCACGAGGTGGATTTTGCCCGGATCGCATCTGTTTCGGCGCCGCGCGAAGCCGACCTGGGTCGTTATGAGGTGACCGAAAATCCCACCGACCGCTGGCGTTTCCGCACACCATCGCTGCGCAACGTGGCGCTGACACCGCCCTATATGCACGATGGCGCCCTGGGGGCCCTGCGTGCGGTGTTGGAGTTCTACAATTCGGGCGGTCCCGGTGCACCCGAGCAGGACCCGCGTATTCGCCCGCTGGGCCTGTCTCCGTCCGATCTCGACGATCTGGAAGCGTTCCTGAACGCCCTGACATCGCCCGACATCGCCTGCCTCGCAAAGGAAGCAAGAAGCGCCCCGCCCGACAAT
>CAYGNB010000433.1:0-2634 GCA_964351135.1 uncultured Rhodobacterales bacterium
GCGTCATGGGTGATGAACACGGTGTCGTCATGGTGAAAATCGCCATCGCCGACACAGGCGCCGGCCACATGCGCCAGTGCGTCGTCGCCGGTCAGTTCGATCACACATTCATTGCGCGTCAGCACCCCGTTCACGGTCAGGGTAAAGGATTTGAAAACGGATTCGGTTCCCAGCCGCGCAAACATATGCGTGGCGGCCCGGCGCTCATGATCGCGGCCCTGCGCCCGCACATGGTGCAGCGTACCACCATCGGCGATGTCGATCTCGGTACATTTGTTGAACCGCGACGCGGCAGGCCCGTTTTCCAGAATGGTGACTTCCGCGCCCGGCTCCACCCGGATCACATGATGCAGGATGGCATCCGACGCCTCGTCCGAATGGACATAAATCAGATTGATCGGCTTCGACGGCTTGCCGGTCACATGGATCGCCACGCCATCGGCGGCAAAGGCGGTATTGAGCGCCGCCAGCGGACGCGGCACGGGGTCATGGCCACGCGTTTCCAGCGCGCCATACAGATCCTTGGCCCAGTGAATATCGGTGCAGCAGATATCTTCGAGCCGGTCGATCTTCACCCCGTCGAGTTGCAGGTCGTCGGACGCATCGGCATCGAACACCCCGTCGACAAAAACGATACGCAACCGGTCCTGACCGTCGAACATCGGCGGCTCGTCCCGCACGAACACGGCCGCGCGGGGCGCCTCGGGCTGTGTCAGCGTGTCGGGACGGGTATATTTCCAGTACTCGTCGCGCCGTTCGGGCAGGCCCATCGCGCGCAGCCGTGCCAGCGCGGATTCGCGCGCCGGGCGGGTACAGCCCGCGGTCGGAAACTCCAGCGTCGCCAGCCGGGCTTCGGTGGTATCCTGTTTGCGTTCAGCCAGCGCCATGATCACACCTCGGCCAGAATATCGGTATAGCCGTTGTTTTCGACCTCCAGCGCCAGTTCCGGCCCGCCGGTCTTGACGATGCGCCCGTCGGCCATGATGTGCACCACGTCCGGCTGGATATGGTTCAGCAACCGCTGATAGTGGGTGATGACGAGGAACCCGCGCCCTTCGTCGCGCAGCGCGTTCACGCCATCGGCCACCAGCTTCATCGCGTCCACGTCGAGCCCGCTGTCGGTTTCGTCGAGAATGCACAGCTTGGGCTCCAGCATCGCCATCTGCAGGATCTCGTTGCGCTTCTTTTCGCCGCCGGAGAAGCCTACGTTCACCGGACGCTTGAGCATGTCGGCGTCGATCTTCAGGGTCCTTGCCTTTTCGCGGATCACCTTGAGAAAGTCCGCCGCGCTCATCTCCTCTTGCCCGCGCGCCTTGCGCTGAGCGTTCACGGCCGTCCGCAGGAAGGTCATGTTGCCCACACCGGGGATCTCGACCGGGTATTGGAAAGCCAGGAACAGACCGGCAGCGGCGCGTTCCTCAGGCTCCATTTCCAGCAGGTCAACGCCTTCGAGTTCGGCACTGCCCTCGGTCACCTCATAGCCGTCGCGCCCCGACAGCACATAGCTGAGCGTCGATTTTCCGGACCCGTTCGGCCCCATGATCGCGTGAACCTTGCCGGCCTCGACCGACAGGTTTACGCCTTTGAGGATCTGCTTGTCTTCTTCTTCAAGTTTGACGTGCAGGTTCTTGATATCAAGCATTTTCATACCTTCGCATTCCATCGGCGCCCGCGCCGGTTCGAGTAAGTGAGTTAGGTCAGTCCAGCAGCCGGACGATCAGCCCCGCCAGCAACCGCCCCACTAGGGCGCCGGCGGCAATTCCCAGCACCGGCGAGGCGTTGAATGTCAGATTGGTCCAGGCAATGCCCGCCACGCCGCCGGCAACGGTCAGCACATAGGGCAGCGCCACGATCACGCGATCGGACCAGAGGACGGTGCGATCAGCCAACGGACCCCTCCAGCGAAATGGCGACGAGCTGCTGCGCCTCCATGGCGAACTCCATCGGCAGCGCCTGCAGGACGTCCTTGCAGAACCCGTTGACCACCAGTGCAACGGCTTCCTCTTCGTCCATGCCGCGCGACCGGCAGTAGAACAGCTGATCGTCGTCCACCTTCGATGTGGTCGCCTCGTGTTCGCAGCGCGACGAATTGTTCCGCACCTCGATGTAAGGCACGGTATGCGCCCCGCATTTGCCGCCGATCAGCAGGCTGTCGCACTGAGTATAGTTGCGGCTGTGCTTGGCCTTGGGATGCATCGACACCAGCCCGCGATACGTGTTCTGGGCGCGCCCTGCGCTGATACCCTTGGACACGATCCGCGACTTGGTGTTCTTGCCCAGATGAATCATCTTGGTGCCGGTATCGGCCTGTTGATAGTTGTTGGCGATGGCGATCGAATAGAACTCGCCCTGACTGTCGTCACCGCGCAGGATGCAGGACGGGTATTTCCACGTCACCGCCGAGCCGGTTTCGACCTGCGTCCACATCACCTTGGCCCGGTCGCCCCGGCAATCGGCGCGCTTGGTGACAAAGTTGTAGATCCCGCCCTTGCCGTTTTCGTCGCCCGGATACCAGTTCTGCACGGTGGAGTACTTCACCTCCGCGTCTTCCTCGACGATGATCTCGACCACCGCGGCATGAAGCTGCGAGGTGTCGCGCTGCGGCGCGGTGCAGCCTTCGAGATAGGACACGTA
>CAYGNB010000434.1:0-2591 GCA_964351135.1 uncultured Rhodobacterales bacterium
CCGAAGGGCATTATTTCTTCATGGGTGACAACCGTGACAATTCGTCGGACAGCCGGTTACCGCAGGCGGCGGGCGGGGTTGGGTTCGTGCCCTACGAAAACCTGATCGGCCGCGCTGACCGGGTGATGTTTTCGTCCGCGGGCCGGTCCATGCTGTTTTTCTGGACCTGGCGCGGTGACCGATTCTTCAAGGCGATCAAATGAAGCTCTCGGCCGATCTGAAGGCGTTTCAGGCGCGGATCGGTCACGAGTTTGAGCAGCCCGAGCTACTGGTGCGGGCGCTCACCCACGGGTCGTATTCATCGCCCAACCGGGACGACAATCAGCGGCTGGAGTTTCTGGGCGACCGGGTGCTGGGGCTGGTGATGGCCACGGCGCTGCTGGACCACGACAAGGGCGCGACCGAGGGTCAGCTCGCACCGAGGTTCAACGCTCTGGTGCGCAAGGAAGCCTGTGCCGATGTGGCGCGCGAGATCGACCTCGGCGCGGTGCTCAAACTGGGCCGGTCCGAGATGATGTCGGGCGGGCGGCGCAAGCAGGCGCTGTTGGGCGATGCGATGGAGGCGGTGATTGCCGCCGTTTATCGCGACGCGGGGCTCGCGGCGGCGCAGGCGATGGTGCTGCGGCTGTGGGGCGACCGCATCGCGCGGGTTGAAGCCGATGCGCGTGACGCCAAGACGGCACTGCAGGAATGGGCGCAGGCGCGTGGCATGAAACCCCCGGCCTATGTCGAGGTGGACCGCGCCGGGCCGGATCACGCGCCGGTCTTTACCATCGCCGCCCGGCTGGCGGGCGGGGAAGAGGCCCGCGCGACCGCCAGCTCCAAGCGCCGCGCCGAACAGGCCGCCGCCGCTGCCCTGCTGGAACGGCTCGACGGCAACGCGGACGGCGCCGCCTGAAGTGGCGGCGACACTGGCCGGTTTCAGGTCACGAAATGCAGCGTATCGAACCGGTGCCGCATCGCGGTCACCTCGGGCATCAGGCTGTCCGGGTTGTCGCCGTCCAGCGCCCGTGCGATCAGCCCGGCCAGTTCGGGCGCATCGTTTGGCGTCACGCCCCAGCGCGCCAGTTCCGGTGTGCCGATGCGCAGACCGTTCATGTCGCCCGGAACCGGGTCTATGGGCAGGCCAATCCCGCAGGCCAGGAATCCGGCCCGCCGCAGCTTTTTCGCCGCCGCCTGTCCGCCGCCCCAGCGCGCGGCCTCGACCGCGAACTGGTGCGACCGGGTGAATCCACGCGCCTTGGCAAAGACGGGAACGCCCTGATCGTCCAGCGCCTGTGCCAGCGCCGTCGCCAGGTCGATCATCGCCTGCGCATAGGCGGCCCCGTAGTCGCGCCAATCCAGCATCGTGACCGCCAGCGCCGCCGATTTCGCGGCGTCGAAATTGGCGGTCATGCCGGGAAAGGCGATGGCATCCAGCCGTTGCGCCATCTCGGTATCGTTGGTCACGATCAGACCGCCGGCGGGGCCGCCAAGGCTCTTGTAGGTGCTCATGGTCATCAGATGCGCACCGTGATCGAGCGGGTTCCGCCAGGCCCCGCCCGCGATGACCCCGCACTGATGCGCCGCGTCGAACAGCACCCGCGCACCTACTTCGTCGGCGATCTCGCGTATCTCGGCCACCGGGTGCTCGAACAGGTTGAGCGATCCGCCCACGGTGATCAGCCGGGGCTGTTCACGCCGGGCCAGATCGCGCAGGCCCTTCAGGTCAATGGTATAGCCATCGGCATCCACGGGTGCGGGCAGGGTGTCCAGCCCATATAGCCCCGCGCAACCGTCTGCGTGGTGGGTGACATGCCCGCCGATGGCGGCCGGTGGCGCGATGATGGTGTCGCCGGGGCGGCAGGTGGCCATGAACCCGTAGAGATTGCCAATGGCCCCGGACGGCACCCGAATCTCGGCATAATCCGCACTGAACACCTCGGCGCTGAGCTCGGCCGCGATCACCTCGATCTGTTCGATGGCCTCCAGCCCGGTTTCGTATTTGTCTCCCGGATAGCCCAGCGACGGGCGCGACCCCAGCCCGGTGGCCAGCAGCGCCTCGGCCCGCGGGTTCATCACGTTGGTGGCCGGGTTGAGATTGAAACAGTCGCGCTCGTGGATCTCGCGGCTGCGGTCGGCCAGCGCCTGCACCCGCTTCAGCAGCGCAGCCGACCCCGCCTGCGCCGTTTCGGCGGCGATGGACTGCACCAGCGTTTCGCAATGTTCCGGCACCCAGTCGCGTTTCACCAGCCTCATCGCGGTCCCCTCGTGTTACGGTACGCGCCCGCAACGGGTCGCCATCTGAACCAGCCGTAAGCGGATGCCGTGCACCGGTCAACCGATGGCGGGTGCCTGCTGCGGCGGTCAGCGCGCGGCGACGGTTCTGGCCTGGTCCTCCGGCTCTTCGGGGTCGATGCGCCAGATGGTCCAGCCCATCACACCAAAGACGATGGTGACGATCGGCGACAACCAGCAGAAGAAGTTGAAGGGCAGATAGGCGAGCGTCGCCACGCCCAGGGTTGCCGCCTGATAGGCTCCGCCCGAGTTCCAGGGCACCAGATTGGCGGTGACGGTGGCGGAATCCTCAACCGCGCGCGACAGGTTCTCGG
>CAYGNB010000435.1:0-2578 GCA_964351135.1 uncultured Rhodobacterales bacterium
CTGCATGACATTCACCATTTCAACGCGCGTATCCCCAGCTACCGGCTGCGGGCCTGCCATTACAGCCTGCCCGAAGACTGGGCCCCGCGCCGGATCGGGTTCATCGAGGCGGTCAAGGCGCTGAACCTGAAACTCTGGGACGAAGATCAGGAACGGCTGGTGCCGTTCCCGCCGGCTGGCTCGCGCGGGGAAACCGCCGCCGCCTGACGCGCCGCGCCGGCAGGTTGCTTGCCGGCGCCTTACCTGCGGTGCATCAGACCAGAGTACCTTCGGCTGTCAGAGTGGTCTTGCCGCCCAACCATGGGGCGAGAACGCCGGGCAGCGTCACCGACCCGTCGGCCTGCTGGCCGTTTTCCAGCACCGCGATCAGGCAACGCCCCACCGCCAGGCCTGACCCGTTAAGCGTATGCACGAATTCCGGCTTGCCGCCATCAGCGGGGCGGAACCGGGCATTCATGCGGCGGGCCTGGAAATCGCCCGTGGTCGATACCGACGAAATCTCGCGATAGGCATCCTGGCCGGGCAGCCAGGCCTCGATGTCGTAGGTGCGCCGGGCGCCGAAGCCCATGTCGCCGGTGCACAGGACCACCGTGCGGTACGGCAGTTCGAGCCGTTCCAGGATATCCTCGGCGCAGCGCAGCATCCGTTTCTGTTCCGCATCGCTTTCGTCCGGGTGGGTGACCGACACCATTTCGACCTTTTCGAACTGATGCTGGCGCAACATGCCGGCGGTGTCCTTGCCTGCGGACCCGGCCTCGGACCGGAAACACAGCGTATGCGCCGTCATCCGGATCGGCAGCGCGGCCTCGTCGAGGATCTCGCCTGCCACCGAATAGGTCAGCGGTACCTCGGAGGTAGGCACCAGCCACCAGCCATTGGTGGTCTGATAGCTGTCGCCACCGAACTTGGGCAGTTTGTCGGTGCCGTACATCGCCTCGTCCCGCACCAACACCGGGCTGTTAATCTCGGTCAGACCGTTGTCGCCCGTATGCACATCCAGCATGAACTGGGCCAGCGCCCGATGAATGCGGGCGACCGCGCCTTTGAGCACGACGAACCGCGACCCTGACAGCTTGGCGGCCAGTGCGAAATCCATCGAGGCGGCGACGCCCGCGATCTCGAAATGCTCCTTGGGGGCGAAATCGAAATCGCGCGGGGCGCCCCAGCGGTTCACTTCGACGTTGTCGGTCTCGTCGGCGCCATCGGGCACGTCCGCGGCGGGCAGGTTGGCGATCCGCGCCAGCATGTCGGTCAGCTTGTCGTCCAGCGCACGGGCCTCGGCCTGCATTGCGGCCACTTCGGCCTTCTTATCGGCCACCTCGGCGCGCAGACGTTCAAAGGCGGCTTCGTCTCCCGATGCCTTGGCCGCGCCGATCGCCTTGGCAGCTTTGTTCTGTTCGGCCTGCGCAGTTTCCGCCGCGAGGATCCTGGCGCGCCGCTCTTCGTCGACCGACAGCAGGTCTGCCGCGACGGGCGCGTCGCCGCGCCGGGACAGGGCGGCATCGAAGGCGTCAGGGTTCTCGCGGATGGCGCGGATGTCGTGCATGGGGCGGTCCTTGCATCTGAGTCGTTTCGCGCCGTTATGCCCCAGCTTTCCGATGTGTGGTAGGGCCGGTTTCGCGCCGCCTTGCAAAGCCCCCGCCGCGCGCGTAGGTTCCGCGCCAAACCGGGCCGGGGGTGCGCTCCGCGGCGATCCAGAACATGTAAAGGAACATCCCATGGAAGGTGGCGCCATCGCGCAGTTTCTCCCGCTCATCCTGATCTTTGCGATCATGTATTTCCTGCTGATCCGGCCGCAGCAAAAGAAGGTCAAGGAACATCAGGCGATGGTGGCCGCGCTGCGCCGTGGCGATCAGGTGGTGACCCAGGGCGGGGTGATCGGCAAGGTTTCCAAAGTCAAGGAAGACGGCGAGATCGAGGTCGAAATCGCCGAGGGCGTCCGTGTCCGCGTGGTGAAATCCACCGTCGCATCGGTCATCAACAAGACCGAGCCGGCCAAGTAGTACTGCCCGACAACCTATTGTAAAGGCAGGTATATGCTGCATATCGACCTATGGAAACGGGTGCTCATCTGGCTGACCTGCGCAGTCGGGCTGTGGCTGGCGTTGCCCAATGCCTTTTATACCCGTGTCGAGACCCATAACGACGCCGAGGCGGCCATTGAACAGGGACAGACCGGCGCGGAGCTGACCGCGGCGGCGGGCACCTGGCCGAATTGGCTGCCCTCGGGGCTGGTCAATCTCGGGCTCGACCTGCGGGGCGGGGCCCATCTGCTGGCCGAGGTGCAGGTCGAGGACGTGTATGCGGCGCGAATAGAGGCCATGTGGCCCGGCCTGCGCGACGCGCTGCGTCCCGAACGCGCCACGATAGGAACCATCCGCAAGCAGCCCTCCGCGCTGGATGAGATTCGCATCCGCATCGGCAACCCGGACGGCATGGCGCGCGCTGTCGAGGTGGTGCGTGGGCTGGCCCGCCCGATTCAGACGCTGACCGGTGTCGGTTCGACCGATATCGACGTCCGGTCCGAGGGCGATGAGATCGTGGTGACGCTGAGCGAGGCCGAAAAGCTGGCCAGTGA
>CAYGNB010000436.1:0-2575 GCA_964351135.1 uncultured Rhodobacterales bacterium
TGCCGGTGGTCAGCAGCATCTCGCCGAACTTGTTGGACAGCGCCATCAGCAGCAGCCCGCGCAGCCGGGACTGGATGTTTTCTTCGGTCAGCCCCGGCTCCAGCCCCTCGAAAAGCGGCACCAGCGTGCGGGTGATCGCGGCCCGCCCTTCGGAGATCGGCAGATAATCGTAACGGCAGCCCAACGCCTTGGCGACGGCCTCGGCGTCCTCCAGGCTCTCGCGCGACGTATATTCTGACGGCAGCATCACGCAGCGCACGTTCTCCGGGCCCAGCGCGTCGGCCGCAATCACCGCCACCAGCGCCGAATCGACGCCGCCGGAGAGACCCAGCAGCACCTTGGCGAACCCCGACTTGGCCAGATAATCGCGCAGGCCGGTGACCATCACCCGGTAATCCTGTTCCCACGCGTCGGGATGTATATGCTCTTCCCCCTCAACCAGCCGCCAGCCTTCCGGCGTGCGTTCCAGGTCGACCTGGGCAATCGCCTCGTCGAACAGCGGCATCTGCAGCGCCAGGGCGCCGCCGAGATTCAGCGCAAAGGTGCCGCCATCGAATACCTGATCGTCCTGCCCCCCGACCATATTGAGATAGATGACGGGCAGTCCGGTTTCGACCACGCGGGCAACCATATGGTTGAGTCGCACCTCGAACTTGTTGCGGTAGTAGGGCGATCCGTTAGGTACCAGCAGGAACTCGGCCCCGGTCTCGGCCAGCGTTTCGGCAACGTCTTCGTGCCAGGCGTCTTCGCAGATCGGCGACCCGATCCGGACATCACCCACAGCATACGGCCCACCCAGCGGGCCGGCGTCAAAGATCCGCACCTCGTCGAATACGGTTTCGTTGGGCAGGTGATGCTTGAGCGGGGTCGCCACGATCCGCCCGCCCTTGCAGATCAGATAGGCGTTGTAGAGCGAGGTGCCTTCGACCCAGGGCGCGCCGATTGCCAAGGCTGGCCCGTCGGCGCACTCAGCGGCCAGCGCCCGCACCCGTTCAATCGCAGCGGTGTGAAACGCCGGTTTCATCACCAGGTCCTGGGCGTTGTAACCGGTAATGAACATCTCGGGCAGTGCCACCAGGTCGGCCCCGGCGTCGCGTCCCTGTTCCCATGCACGGCGTGCCTTGGCGGCATTGCCGTCAAGGTCGCCCACGACGGGGTTGAGCTGCGCCAGCGTCACGCGGAATCGGTCGGCCATCAGTTCCCTGCCTCTCAACCTGCCCCTGTTCCCTCCCAAGCCGTTTAGCAGATCACCCGGCACAGGAAAGGGTTTGCGCGGAAAACCGGACGGTTGCCCTCCGGTCATGGGCAATCTTTGGGCAGCGGCAGCATCGGCGGGAACATTGAGGTTTCATCCGGCGGCGCTGCGTTCTAGGTTCACGGCGCGCCGAACGGCGCGGTTCAGAACCGGACGGGCGAGACATGGCAAACTGCAAGACATTCCTGCTGCCGCTGCTGATCGGACTGGCGCAACCTGCGCTGGCACAGCAATCGGTGCAGACGGTCCAGGACGAGGTCGGCGGCATCTACGAAGGCACGTTCCGCAACGGGGTCCAGCACGGCACCGGCACTTACCGCCTGCCGAACGGTTTTGAATACCGGGGCGAATGGGCCGACGGCGAAATCAACGGCCAGGGCGTCGCCCGCTATCCCGACAGCGCGGTGTACGAGGGCGGTTTCGCAGCCGGCAAACCGCAGGGTCAGGGCAAGATCACCTATGCCGACGGCAGTACCTATGAGGGCGGCTGGACCGATGGCGTGATCGACGGCGACGGTGTCGCCACCTATCCGGACGGTGCTCGCTACGAAGGCGGTTTCCGCGCGGGCAAATATCAGGGCGCGGGCATCTTGACCGATGCGGAAGGCACCCGATTCGACGGACACTGGGCCGAAGGCAAGCTGCACGGACAGGGAACAGTGACCTATGCCGACGGCGGCGTTTACGAAGGTGGTTTCAAGTTCGGAAAACGCCACGGTGAAGGCCGTCTGACACTGCCCGACGGGCTAGATTATTCGGGCACATGGGAAGACGGCCAGATCAACGGCAAGGGCCGGCTGGTGCAACCCAACGGCGACATCTACGAAGGCGATCTGGTCAAGGGCCGCCGCGAAGGCACCGGTCAGGTCACCTATGCCAATGGCGACACCTATCGCGGCGGGTTCGTGACCGATCGGCGCGAGGGGCAGGGCCTGTTCAAGGGGCAGGACGGGTATGTCTACAACGGCGAATGGAAGGCCGGAAAAATCGCGGGTACCGGCAAGGTGACCTATCCCGACGGGTCGTTCTATACCGGCCAGTTCCTTGACGACCTGGCCCACGGGCGCGGCAAGATCACCTATCCCGATGGCGCCACCTATGACGGCGACTGGGTGAACGGGGTGATCGAGGGCAAGGGCGTGGCCACCTATCCCGGCGGGGTCGTCTATGACGGCGAATTCCGCAATGCGCGCAACCACGGCCGGGGCGTGATGACCTATCCCGACGGTTATCGCTACGAAGGTGAATGGAAGGACGGCAAGCGGAGCGGACAGGGCAAGGCCACCTATGCCGATGGCAGCACCTACGAGGGCGGTTTCG
>CAYGNB010000437.1:0-2574 GCA_964351135.1 uncultured Rhodobacterales bacterium
TGCCCTAACGGGCGAGCCAGCCCCCATCGACAGGCAGAACGACGCCGTGGACGTAATCGGCGGCGGGCGAGGCGAGAAAGGTCACCGCGCCGGCAATTTCCTCGGGACGTCCCCAATGGCCCGCCGGGATCCGGTCGAGGATTGCCTGATTGCGATCCGGATCCGCGCGCAGCGCCTCTGTGTTGTTGGTGATCACATAACCCGGCGCAACGGCGTTCACGTTGATCCCGCTGCCCGCCCATTCGCAGGCCAGAATCCGGGTCAGCCCGGCGAGACCGCTTTTCGATGCGGTATAGGACGGAATCCGGATGCCGCCCTGGAACGACAGCACCGACGCGATATTGACGATCTTGCCGCCTGCGTTCTTCAGCATGTGGCGCGCGACGGCCTGGCTGAGAAAGAACACCGAGCGAAGGTTGACGTTCATGACATCGTCCCAGTCCGCCTCGGTAAAGTCGATGGCGTCGGCCCGGCGGATGATACCGGCATTGTTGACGAGGATGTCGATACGGCCCGACCAGCCCAGCACCTCGTCGACGATCCGGCCAATGGGTTCGGTCGACGCGAGGTCAGCCGTGATCTCGAGCGTCTCGGCCCCGATCCGCGCCCGTGTCTCGGCCATGTCCGAACGGCCGACCAGCGCGACCCGCGCACCGGCCGCCGACAGCGCCATGGCGATGGCCTGACCGATCCCGGTATTGGCACCGGTCACGATTGCCGTCCGGCCATCGAGATCGAAGGCGCTCATCGCAATGTCTCCATCGCGACCATATCCATGTCGGTGAAGTCCTGATTGTCACCGGCCATCGACCAGATGAACGCATAGCGCCCGGTCCCCGCGCCGCAATGGATCGACCAGCCGGGAGACAGGATCGCCTGTTCGTTGGCGATCACCATGTGGCGGGTCTCGGTCGGCTCACCCATCATGTGGAACACGCGCGCATCCTCGGCCATGTCGAAATACAGATACACCTCAGAGCGGCGGTCATGCAGGTGACAGGGCATGGTGTTCCAGGCGCTGCCCTCGGCAATCGCGGTCATGCCCATGACCAACTGACAGCTTTCGCAAACATCGGGGTGAATATACTGGCGCAGGGTCCGGACGTTGACATCGGCCTGTTCACCCAGATCGTGCCGGATCGCCTCGTCCGCCGTGATCTTGCGCAGCGCGCAGGCACGATGAGCAGGCGCGCTGACGAAATAGAATCGCGGGGCCTCTCCCTGCCCGGTCGCGAATTCAACCCGGCCCGTGCCCATGGGCACATACAGGCAATCCATCGCCGCCATGGGGATCGGCGTGCCATCCACGATAACCGCGCCAGAGCCGGCGATGCAGAAGATTCCGATCTCGCGGCGGTCGCAGAACCGGGGATTGCCCACCGGCTTCGGCGCCTGCAGTTCCAGCGGCGCACCCGAAGGGACGGCACCACCCACGATGGTCCGGTCGAGATGGGAATAGGCCATCCGGATCTCGCCCGCGACGAACAGATCGTCGATCAGGAAATGCTCTCTGAGCGCCGCCGTACCAAAACCGCGCGCCTCTGCGGGGCTGATCGCCTGTCGCGTCGTGATCGTCATTCTCTTCTCCCCCCGTAAGGCCCGGTCCGACGCGCCCGATCAGTCGGCCAGCTCGCGGTCGTGAATAAAATAGCCGGGCCATTTCTCGACAAAGACGTCGATGTCGAGCTGCAGTTTTCCCAGATGCTCTTCCATGGCGCGTATGGCCTCGTCGGCGTCGCCGGCTTCCATCGCGTCGATCACTGCCGCATGTTCGGCGATCACCTTCGCAGGCCGGCCTTCTTCGGGCAGGGTCAGTTGCCGATAGCGATCGACCTGGATCTTGACCTGGCGGATCAGATCCCAGATCCCTTCGAACCCCGCGGCCTTTGCCAGCGCGGCGTGGAATTCCTCGTCGGCGCGATGGAACCGGGCGAGGTCTCCGGTCTCGGCGATCTCGCTCTGGCGCTGGATCATGGCACGGAATTCCAGAATCTGGCTCGGACTCGCGCGATCGACTGCCCCCCGGACCGTCACCGCTTCAAGCGCGCGCCGGACCACCATCGCCTCGATCAGGGCCGAGATTGGAATCCGCGCGACAAACGTGCCGGATTTCGGAACGATCTCGACGAACTTGTCCCGGGCGAGCCGCAGGATGGCCTCGCGCACGGGCGTGCGGCTGACACCATGCTCGGCCGCCAGTTCGTTCTCGGACAAGGGTGTGCCGGGCACCAGCGCCATCGAGGCAATGCCGTCGAACAGCCGCTCATAGATCAGGTCGGCACTGGTCTGTCGCCCGCTGCTGGTAAAGCGTGCCGGCCCCTGCGGCGGCTGACTCGGCGCCCGGCGCCGCTGCAGGTCGCCCCGCCCCGAAGATTCCTTCAGGGTCATCGCCGGGCGCCTGATCTCGGCTGGCTGATTGATTGCATCATGGCACCTTTCTTTCATCTCTTCGCCGGTTTCCCTCGCGGGTGAACGCGCCGTTTGCAACGCGTCCGCCCCCGGCGGCGGATGAACGCGGCCGGCATCGTCAATATTCTTGTATATGAGATATATTACGTATACAAGTTAGCAATA
>CAYGNB010000438.1:0-2565 GCA_964351135.1 uncultured Rhodobacterales bacterium
AACTGACGGTGCCGCGCGCCTAGACTCGGACCGCGCCAAAGCCGATAGTGCCTGCCATGAGTCTGCCTCCCGGATTTCTCGACGAATTACGCAGCCGCCTGAGTCTGGTTCAGGTGGCGGGCCGCAAGGTGACGTGGGACACGCGCAAGTCGAACCAGGGCCGGGGCGACATGTGGGCGCCTTGCCCGTTTCATCAGGAAAAGACCGCCAGCTTCCATGTGGATGACCGCAAGGGGTTCTATTATTGCTTTGGCTGTCACGCCAAGGGCGACGTGTTCCGGTTCGTGCAGGAAACCGAAAACATGGGGTTCATGGAGGCGGTGGAGCTGCTGGCGCGCGAGGCGGGACTGTCGATGCCCGCCCGCGACCCGCAGGCGCAGGAAAAGGCCGACCGGCGTACGCAACTGGCCGATGTGGCCGAACAGGCGGCGCAGTTTTTCCGGATGCAACTGGCCACCGGGGCCGGAGCCGCAGCGCGCGATTACCTGACGGGCCGGGGGCTGGGCGACGCGGCGCGCGACCGATGGGAAATCGGGTTCGCCCCCGACGGGTGGCAGAACCTATGGGATCATCTGCGCAGCAAGGGCATTGCCGAAGAACTGATCCTCGACGCGGGGCTGGCCCGGCCTTCGTCAAAAGGGGGTAAGCCCTATGATGTATTTCGCAACCGGATCATGTTTCCGATCCGGGATGCGCGTGGGCGTTGCATTGCCTTTGGCGGCCGGGCGATGGACCCGAATGACAATGCGAAATACCTGAATTCACCCGAAACGGCGCTGTTCGACAAAGGACGCAGCCTGTTCAACCACGGCCCCGCACGCGAAGCGGCGGGCAAGGGGCAACCATTGCTGGTCGCCGAGGGGTACATGGATGTGATCGCGCTGGCCGGCGCAGGGTTCGAGGCCAGCGTGGCGCCCCTGGGTACGGCGATCACGGAAACCCAGCTGCAATTGCTGTGGCGGATCGCGCCCGAACCGGTGATTGCGCTGGATGGCGATACCGCGGGGCTGCGCGCGGCGATGCGGCTCATCGATCTGGCGTTGCCGCTGCTCGAACCGGGGAAATCGCTGCGGTTTGCGCTGATGCCCGACAAGATGGACCCGGACGACCTGATCCGGTCGCGCGGGGCATCGGCCATGCAGGCGCTGATCGACGCGGCGATCCCGATGGTCGATCTGCTGTGGCGGCGCGAAACCGAGGGCAAGGTCTTTGACAGCCCCGAGCGCAAGGCGGCGCTGGAAAAGACGCTGAAGGACCGGGCCGCTTCGATCCGGGATCAGACGCTGCGCAATCACTACGAGCGGGCGCTGCGCGATTTGCAATGGCAGTTGTTCAGGCCCGCGCGGAAACCGGGGCAGCCGGGGCGTGGGCGTGATGCCGCCGCGGCGGGGCCGACCCCGGTCACACGCGCCTCGGCGCTGGTTTCGGCGGGCGAGCAGGCCGAGGAACGCATTCGGATCGAGGTCATCCTTGCGGCCGCGCTGGTCACACCCGAGGTGGTGCACGAATTCGAGGCCGGGTTCGAGGATCTGCCCTGCGCGGACCGCGAGCAGGCGCGGTTGCGCGACCTGATCCTGCGCCATGCCGGCGCGGGCGCGGGGCTGGCAGAGCGCATCGCCGAAGAAATCGGGCCCGCGCCCCTTGAAAACCTGCTGTCGCTTCGCCATGTGGCGATCAGCCCCTGCCTGCGCAAACCCGGCGATATCGAAGTGGCCCGCATGACCGTGGCCGAGGAACTCGCAAAACTGAAGGCAAGGCGCGGGGCGATGGCCGAGATCGAAGAGGCCGCCGAAGAACTCACCGGCGCCGCCGACGAGGCGCTGACATGGCGGTTGGGTCAGGCCGCGGAAGCCCGGAATCGGGCGGAACGCAGCGAAACCAAGGATAGGGCAGAATATGATATCGGCGACAATGGCGCACGCATCGACCGCTCGGAGCGCAGCGCCCTTGACGCCCTTCTGGAGGGAATCCGTTTCGACAAGTCGCGCCGATAACGCGGCTTTTCCTGCGGAAACCTACCGAGAAACCGGGTAAACGGGTGGCCGAATCACTTCGACTCGCTAATGATTCGGTGCGAGCGAATCACCCTGAGCCCCGCAGGAGCAATTGAATGGCAGCCAAAGATACCGACGACCGCAAGCCGGACAATCAGGACGCTGAAATCTCGCTCGACATGAGCCAGGCGGCGGTCAAGAAGATGATCGCCGAGGCCCGGGAGCGGGGCTACATCACCTATGATCAGCTCAATCAGGTGCTGCCGCCGGATCAGGTCAGTTCGGAACAGATCGAGGACGTGATGTCGATGCTGTCCGAAATGGGCATCAACATCATCGAGGACGAAGAGGCCGAAGAGGAAGAGCAGAAGGGCTCGACCGCCGTGGCCACCACCGAAAGCGCCCGCGAGGTCACGGTCGCCAGTCAGCAGACCGAAAAGCTCGACCGTACCGACGATCCGGTGCGGATGTACCTGCGCGAAATGGGCAGTGTCGAACTGCTGTCGCGCGAAGGCGAGATCGCGATTGCCAAGCGCATCGAGGCCGGCCGCAACACCATGATTGCCGGGCT
>CAYGNB010000439.1:0-2546 GCA_964351135.1 uncultured Rhodobacterales bacterium
GCCAGCCCATGCGTTCCGTGCAGGCAGTGCAGGTTGGGGAAGGATTTGGGCGACCGGCTCCACCCGGTGACCGGGAAGCCCAGCGCGGCCAGTGTTTCGCCGCAGGCGCGGCCCAGTTCGCCCAGCCCCAGCACGGTGACGGGACGATTGGCCGCCAGCGGCGGCACCGCCTTGCGCCAGATGCCGTCCTGACCGGTGATCTGCGCGTCCATGCCCAGATGGTGGCGCATCACGTGGCCGGTTACCCATTCGACCATGCCACGGGTCAGCCCGTCATCGACCATCCGCGCCAGCGGCACGGTCAGCGTGGGGTTGCCGGTGATCGTTTCGACCCCGGCCCAGAGGTTCAGCACCGCCTTGAGCCGTGTGAACGGCGTGAAATCCTGCAGCGTCGATGAGGGCGCATAGACGATGTAGTCGACCTGCTCCGGCGGAAAATCGGTGCGCAGGTCCGCAACGATCCCGGCGTGTTCCAGCGCATCGGACAGGGGGGTCCGATAGGCGTCCCAGTTTTCCGCGCGGGCGGCAAACAACACGTTGACGGTCATGGTTTCCTCATCTCGGGCGGTGGATATGGGCGCTCTGAACGATGCCGAAGGCCACCATGAGCACGAGCATTGCCGAACCGCCATAGCTGACCATCGGCAGCGGCACGCCAACCACCGGCGCCAGCCCCATGACCATCGACATGTTGACGGCGAAGAACAGGAAGAACGTGATTGCGATGCCCAGTGTCACCAGCGACGAGAACCGGTCGCGCGTTGCCAGTGCGGTGGCAACGCAGAACACGATGATCAGCGCATAAAGCGTGAGGATCGAGATGCCGCCGATGAACCCGAACTCCTCGGCCAGGGTGGTAAAGATGAAGTCGGTGTGTTTTTCCGGCAGGAAGTTCAGGCGGGTCTGGGTGCCCTGCATGAAACCGCGCCCGCCCCAGCCGCCCGATCCCAGGGCAATCTTGGACTGGGTGATGTGATACCCCGCCCCCAACGGATCCTGGGACGGATCGAGAAAGGTGTCGATGCGGCGGAACTGATAGTCCTTGAGCAACTGCCAGTCGGTGCCGCGGCTTTCGAACACGGTGGTGACCAGCCCGACGCCTGCGGTGATCACGGCCACGAAATAGGCCCAGTGCACCCCGGCCAGGAACATCAGCCCGCCCCCGGCCGCCAGCAGCAGGATCGAGGTGCCCAGATCCGGCTGGCGCAGCACGAGAAAGGTGGGAAACAGGATGATCGCAACCGGCACCAGTACCCAGAACGGGCGCGAGGTGCGGTCGGCGGGCAACCAGTCGTAATAGGCGGCCAGCAGCATCACCAGCGTGATTTTCATCAGCTCGGACGGTTGCAGGCGCATAAACCCGATGTCGATCCACCGCTGCGCGCCCATGCCGACCGTGCCGAACATTTCGACCGCGATGAGCAGCAGGACGGACCCGCCATAGGCCACGGCGGCCATGTTGCGCCAGAACCAGATCGGCACCATCGCAACCGCCAGCATCACAACGAGCCCCAGCACAAAGCGTTTCATCTGCGGTTCCGCCCAAGGCTGGAACGATCCGCCGGCGACGGAATAGAGCATCAGGAAACCGACGCTGGCGACCGCGATCAGCAACAGCGTGAGGGGCCAGTTCAGGTACAGCACCTTGCGCAGGCCCGTCGGCGTGGATTTGACCGTGGACTCGAGATAGCTCATGCCCGGTCGCTCGCCTCTGCCCGCAACACCGGAAAATCCTGTTCCATCTTTTCCTGCTGGGCCTTGATCCGGCCCCGGTCGCCTTTGGGATAGGCTGCCAGCGGCGGCGAGCCGCCATAGAGCGCCTGCAGCATCACGTCGCGCGCGATCGGCGCCGCCGCGGTCGACCCGCCACCGCCATGTTCGACCACCACGGATACTGCGAAACGCGGATTGTCGTAGGGCGCGAAGCAGACGAACAGCGCGTGGTCGCGCCGTTCCCAGGGCAGGTCGCGGTTGCGGGTGACCCCGCGCGCGCGTTCCTCTTTCGAGATGTTGCGCACCTGGCTGGTGCCGGTCTTGCCGGCCATGCGGTGTTCTTCGGCGATGATGCGGTTACGATAGGCCGTGCCGCGCCGGTCGTTGCTGACCGCGTACATGGCGCGGCGGATGAGCTCCAGGTTGGCCTTGTTCACGCCCAGATCGTTGCCGCCGCCCGACGGTTCCTCGATCCCGTCCACGGATTTGACCAGCCGGGGCGCGACCGCGCGCCCGGTGGCGATCCGGGCCGACATTATGGCCAGTTGCAGCGGCGAGGCCAGCATGTACCCCTGTCCGATCGAGGCGTTCACCGTGTCGCCCACGCGCCAGTCCTGATCGTGGACCTGTTTCTTCCACGCCCGGTCCGGGGCCAGTCCCCGCGCCACGGCCGACATCGGGATGTCATGCCGCTCGCCCAGCCCGAACCGATGCGCCATGGCCGAGATCTTGTCGATGCCGACCCGCAGCGCCAGGTCGTAGTAATAGACGTCGCAGCTCTGTTTCAGCGAATTCAGCAGGTTCACATGGCCGTGGCCGCCGCGCCGCCAGCA
>CAYGNB010000440.1:0-2538 GCA_964351135.1 uncultured Rhodobacterales bacterium
TCGAACATGTCTTCCAGCGCCTCCATCCGGTCGCGGGTGCTGTCCCAGCGGCGTTCCTGTACTTCTGCGATCACCGTTTCCAGAACCAGCATCAGGCTGACCGCACTGTCCCAGGCTGACGGCACGGCGATCCGCCCTGAAAAGGTGCAATCGGCGAATTCATGTACCGGCGAACGCCATTGATCGGTGAACAGGATGATGCGCGCGCCCCGTTCGCGCGCCAGTTCGGCCAGCTTCAGCGTCGAGTTCTCGTAGCGGCGCACATCGAAGATCACCACCACGTCGCCGTCGGTCACATCCAGCAGGTAATGAGGCCAGGCATTCGAGATCGACTGGATCAGCGTCACCCGTGGCCGCATCACCTGCATGTGCAGAAAGAAATACTCGGCCAGCGACCGGGTGATGCGCCCGCCCGCGACATAGACCGCGTGTTCGCTTTCGGCCAGCAGGGCGCAGGCCCGTTCAAAGGTATCGAGGTCGATCCCGGTCAGGGTCTGGCGGATATTGCCGATCACCGCCTCGGTGAACCGGTTGAGAATGTGGCCCTGCGGCGCGCGTTCGGCCCAGCCCGCGCGTTTGGTGATCGGGTCGGAAATCTTGGCCTCGAGTTCGTCGCGCAGCGCCGCTTGAAAGGCGGGGAACCCGGAAAACCCGAGTTTCTGCACCATGCGCACCACGGTCGGGGTGGAGACCCCTGCGTTCTGAGCCACCTGCGTGACCGACCCGAGCCCCGATACCGGGTAGTTCTCCAGCAGCGAATCGGTGAGCTGCCGCTCGGCGCGCGTCAGGTGATCGAACGCCGCGCGCAGCCTCTGGTCGATAGTTTCCGTCGGTTCGCTCACCGTTGCGGTCCTCCTGTTTGATGAAATTAACAACAGCCATCGCGCTGGTGAAGAAAAAATTTCAGAACTTGCGTTGACAGCGAGGGGCGGGATGAAGAATTCTCTTCGTCAACGCATAAGAGGGATAGGCGTCTCGATGACGGGGGTGGAACGGGAGACCGGCGCTGGCGCGGCGCGACTGCATAATGGCGACGGGCGCGCCGCGATGCTGATCGTGTGTGAACACGCCTCGTGCCACATCCCGGCGGAGTACAACCATCTCGGCCTGACCCCGGCGCTGCGCGAGGCGCATATCGCCTGGGATCCCGGCGCGCTGGCGGTGGCGGAACACCTGTCGGAGGTCTTCGATGCGCCGCTGGTCGCGGGGACCGCGTCGCGCCTGCTGTTCGATTGCAACCGACCGCCCGAGGCGCCCGACGCGATCCCCGAACGGTCCGAGATCCACGACATTCCCGGCAATCGCGGGCTGACGGCGGATGACCGCGCCGAACGGGTGCGCCGGTTCCACGATCCGTTCCGGGCGCTGTTGGCCGGGACACTGGCGCGGTTTGCAGCACCTCCGCTGCTCGTGACGGTACACAGTTTCACGCCGGTCTATCGCGGCGAACCGCGCGCGGTGCAGATCGGCCTGCTGCATGACAGTGACGACCGTTTCGCCCGCGCCATGCGTGACCGGGCCGGTGCGCATACCGATCTGGCCGTGGCGCTGAACGAACCCTATGGGCCCGAAGACGGCGTTACCCACACCTTGCGCACCCATGCGCTGCCTGTCGGGGCGCCGAATGTCATGCTGGAAATCCGCAACGACCTGATCGCGACGTCACAGGCGCAGGGCGGTATGGGGCGGATGCTGGCGGGCTGGATTGCGTCGGCGGCGCGGGATTGCGGCATTGCCACCGGCGCGGAGGGAAAGACATGCGCGTGATCCGTGCCTATGTGCGCACTGTCGATGCGGTGAATCTCCGGCTCGGGCGGATCGTGATGTACGGCATCTTTCTGATGGTTGCCGTGCTGCTGTGGTCGTCGATCTCCAAGACCTTTTTCCTGCCGTCGCTATGGACGCTGGAAACGGCGCAATTTGCGATGGTCGCCTATTACATGCTGGGCGGACCCTATTCGCTCCAGCTGGGGTCGAATGTGCGGATGGACCTGTTCTATCACAACTGGTCGGACCGGAGAAAAGCGTGGTTCGACGCGGTCACGGTGCTGTTCCTGCTCTTCTACCTGGGGGTGCTGCTCTACGGCGGGCTGGGGTCGACGGCCTATTCGCTGGGATACTGGGGCGATCAGCCGCTGTCCTTCTTTGCCGGGCTGGCCACCGGCGCGGAAGAGGTCGGCCGGGTCGAACGCAGCCCCACCGCCTGGCGCCCGGTGATGTGGCCGATCAAGGCTGTGATGTGCGCAGGCGTCCTGCTGATGCTGCTGCAGGCCCTGTCGGAATTCTTCAAGGATATCGCGCGCCTGCGCGGGGTGGAGTTGTAACCCGTGTCATACGAGATGATCGCCCTGTTCATGTTCGCGCTGATGATGCTGATGCTGTTCACCGGCCAGCGCGTCTTTGCCGCCATCGGCGGTGTGGCCGCGGTGTCGGCGCTGATGCTCTGGGGGACCGGCGGCACGGATATTCCGTTTTCGGCGGCGATGAAGCTGATGAAATGGTATCCGCTGCTGACCCTGCCGATGTTCATCTTCATGG
>CAYGNB010000441.1:0-2535 GCA_964351135.1 uncultured Rhodobacterales bacterium
ACCACCATCCAGGCCGCGCATGTGGCCGAATCCGGCGCCACGCTGGTCGAATTCGCTACCCCAGAGGAGACTATCGCGGCCGTGCGCAACGGCGAGGCTGACGCCGTGCTGGCCGACAAGGACTATCTGGTGCCGATCGTCGAGGAATCGAACGGCGAACTGATGTTCGTGGGCGACGAGGTGCCGCTGGGCGGGGGCATCGGCATGGGTCTGCGCGAAAGCGATACCGAACTGCGCGAAAAATTCGACGCCGCGATCACCTCGATGAAAGAGGATGGCACGCTCAACGAACTGCTCAAGAAGTGGTTCGGCGAAGACACCACCACCTACTGATCGAAACCGGACGGGCCCGCCACGCGCGGGCCCGTGACGATCCGGGGGCCCGATGTTTTCGTTCTGCGCCGATCCCAGCACGCTCGACACGTTCCGGTGGTTTTCCTGCTACCTGACCAACGGCGTGCATATGTCCTTCTATACCGCGTTCCTGAAGGTGCTGCTGTTGCTGGCCGTCACGGCGCCGGTGGCGTTGGGCTTCGGATTTCTCGGCGCAATGGCGGCACGGTCGCACTTCGTGCCGCTGTCATGGCTGGGCAAGTTCTACATCGCCATCGTGCGCGGCGTTCCCGACATCGCGTTTTTCCTGTTCTTCGTGATCGCGCTCGACCAGCTGTTCGAATGGCTGCGGCATGAATGGAAATGCCCCGACTGGGAAGACCCAATCCGCCAGGGATCGGATTTCATCGTCTGTTCCGCGGCCAAGCTGCCGCTGTCCACGGCGCCGGAATGGATGCACGAAACCTATGGCTTCATTCTCGCGGTGATCACCTTTTCCATCGTTTTCGGTGCCTTTGCGGCCAACGTGCTGTACGGCGGGATGCGCGCGGTGCCACAGGCGCAGCTTGAAACCGCTGCCGCCTATGGCATGAACCAGCGTCAGACATTCTGGCGTATTCTCGTGCCGCAGATGTGGGTCTATGCCCTGCCCGGCCTGTCGAACCTCTGGATGGTATTGATCAAGGCGACGCCGCTTCTGTTCCTGCTGGGGATCGAGGATATCGTCTATTGGGCACGCGAACTGGGCGGCACCAAGACCTCGCGCTTTACCGCCTACCCCCACGGCGACTGGCGGATGTGGTATTTCCTGTTCCTGCTGGTCTTCTATCTGGCCTTTACCCGCCTGTCTGAAATCGCACTGGACCGGATCATGCAGCGGCTGACGCTGGGCCAGGCCACCGCAGGCGGTGAAGCGCAACGGAAGGCGGCAGCATGAGTTGCTGGCAGACAATCCAGGATTATGGCCTGCGATCAATCGGCATTGGCGAACGGCTGTTGCCGCGCGAGAATTTCACGCTGTGCGAACACTTCACCCTGATCGGATCGGGGATGATCTGGAACGTTTATTTCGGGGTGATGGCACTAATCACCGGATTCTTTCTGGCCACCGCCGTTGCCGTGGCCAAGAATTCAGACCGCCGCATTCTCCGCAAACCGGCCGAGTGGTTCATCCTGCTGTTTCGCGGATCGCCGCTCTTCATTCAGTTCTTCTTTGCCTATTTCCTGTTTCTCAGCCTGAAGAGCGTCAATCCATTCTTCAACGCCTTCACCGCCGCCTGGCTGGGCGCACTGATCGTGCTGTTTCTGAACACGGCCGCCTATTCCGCCGAGATCTTCTATGGCGCGCTGCGGTCGATCCCCAAGGGCGACATCGAGGCAGCCGATGCCTATGGCATGTCAGGCTGGCCGCGCTTCAGGCGCATCATGTGGCCGACCATGCTGCGGCTGGCCTGGCCCGCCTATACCAACGAAGCGATCTTTCTGTTCCACGCCACCACGCTGGTGTTCTTTTCGGGATTCCCGGCCTGGCAGCAACGCGGCGACGCGCTCTATTACGCGAGCTATTTCGCGGACAAGACCTTCAACCCGTTCATTCCCTACCCGATCCTCGCCGGCTACTTCATCCTGCTGACGCTGGTGATCGTAGGGGTGTTCGGGATGATCAACAAACAACTCAACCGCCACCTGCCGGCAGAGCGGCGCGTCCGGATGCGGTTACGTCCCAACCTGATACGCTAGACGCGGCCCGACCTCGGCGGACAGCGCCATCAGCCCGGAATCAGCCGCTTTGTCCGCTACCTGTGCAAAGCCGATCCTTGACCATCGGACCGACCTTGCCGAAATCCATCTGCCCGGTATAGCGGCCCTTCAGTTCAGCCATGACCCGCCCCATGTCGCGAATCGATCCCGCGCCGGTTTCCTCGACCACTTTGGCAATCGCCGCGGCCACCTCGTCGGAATCGAGCTGCCGGGGCAGAAATTCCTCGATGACCTCGATTTCCTGTCGTTCTCGCTCGGCCAGATCCAGCCGCCCGCCCTCCTCATAAGCGCGCGCGCTCTCCTGCCGTTGCTTGGCCATCTTGCCAAGGATCGCCAATACGTCCGGTTCCCCGATCGCCTCTTCCTTGCCGGCGCCTCTGCTGGCGATGTCCTGATCCTTGATCGCGGCACAGATCAACCGCAGGGTCGAAAGCCGCACGG
>CAYGNB010000442.1:0-2531 GCA_964351135.1 uncultured Rhodobacterales bacterium
CAAGGCGGGTCGGGGGGAGGAAAACGCAAGTGATGAATCAGGGAGGATCCATCCAATGAATAAACTAGCGGCCTGCATCTTCGGGGCGGCACTGTCAGCGGCTTCGCTTGTCGGAGCGGCCATGGCGGAACCGATTGTGATCAAGGTTGGACATTCGTCCGAGGCGGAGACGCAATTGCCGGGCGCAGGCCGGTCCGCCGGTATCAATGCGTTCAAACACTACGTGGAAACGCAGTCGCAAGGCGCGATCGAGGTCGAGGTCCATCCCAACGGCTCGCTCGGCAACGCGCGGACATTGCTCGAATCCGCCCAGATCGGCACGATCCAGATGGCGGGTGCCTACACGTCGATCATGGTGCCCTTTGCGCCGGAAATCGCGATCACCCAGATCCCTTACGTGTTCGATTCCAACCTGACCGCCTGGCGCGTGATGGAAGGCCCGGTCGGCGATGAACTGGCCGACCTCTTCCTTGAGCGCACGGGTCTTCGGGTTCTTGGCTGGGTCGATGGCGCGGGCTTCCGCAACATCTACTCCGAAAAACCGATCCATAGCCCCGAGGACATGAAGGGCATGACGATGCGCGTTCCGGAGAACCCCGGCCTGCTCGCCATGTTCCGTGCCTGGGGCGCCAAGACCGTGACGATCACATGGAGTGAACTCTACACCTCGCTGCAGTCCGGCATGGCCGAAGGTCATGACACCGAACTGTATTCGATGTATTCCAAGAAGCTCTACGAGGTGAACCCCTACGTGACCATGACCCGTCACAGCTTCAACCTCCACCCGCTTCTGATCAACGAAGAGTTCTTCCAGTCGCTCTCGCCCGAGCTGCAGAAAATCGTGCTCGATGGCGCCGACCTCTATGCTCGTGTCGGCAACGCGCACTCCTATCTCAGCTCGCTTGTGGTTCAGAGCGCGATGGAAGCCGAGGGTGCCGAGTTCTACTTCCCCACGGATGAGGAAATCGAGCAGTTCCGCGCGCTGGCACAGCAGCCCTATATCGACATCACCGTCAAGAAGATCGGCGACGATGGCCAGGCATGGGTTGACAAGATCCTGCAAGCGGCAGCCGACGTTCAGGGCTGACCATCAGAAATGCGGCGGGGGCGCCGGTAACCGGCTCCCTCGCTCATTTCGATTTGGCAGGCGGGTTCGTCCCGCCGCCAGTCTTCTTGCCGCAGGATACCAAGCGCGCAAGGCAATCAGACGGTCATTCTGGGAGCGAGTGGCATGACAAAGCTCATTGAGCACTATCAGCTCTTTCTAACCTATCTCGAACGCGCGATGTTCGCTTTTGCCATGTCGTTGGCGGCGGCTCTGTTTCTGGTCAACGCGGCTGGCATCATCGTGGAGCAGGCGACAGGCAGCTCTCTGGTCTGGGTCGAAGAGATCAGCAACCTGCTGTTCGCCTGGCTGGTGTTCACCGGCGCCGGCACGATTGTCCGGCGCGGCGGTCATATCGGCGTCGACATTCTGCACGCCTATATGGGGCCGCGCCTCATGGCCGCCGTCAATGTGATCTTCATGATCCTGTCGCTGATCGTCGTGTGGGTGATGGTCTATTACGGCTATGAGATGGCCAAGTTCGTGGGCCGGTCTCAGACCTCGCTCTATCTCGATATCAGCCTGTTCTACTACTATCTTTCGGTCCCCTTCGGCGGCGTGATCTTTGGCCTGAATGCCATTGGCGCAGCGCTGCCGGGCGCGCCGGCAAAAGAGTCTCTGGATCTGCCCGAGGAGGCCCAGGTATGATCGGTATTCTTTTTGGCAGCTTCGTACCGCTGCTCTTTCTCGGGGTGCCGATTGCGCTCTGCCTCGTCCTGATGACGATCTTTGTCTATATCGACATCGGTGATCCGCGCCTGTTCCTGCAGATCCCCCAGCGGATGTTCACGTCGACGGAAAACCTCCTGCTTCTGGCGATCCCGTTCTTTATCATGGCCGGTGAAATCATGAACCGGGCCAGGATCACGGACCGGCTCATGGACCTGTCGGGGGCGTTGGTCGGATGGCTTCGCGGCGGTCTGGCCCACACCAACATCGTTGCCAGCATGTTCTTTGCGGGCATCACCGGGTCCGCCGTGTCGGACACCGTGGCGGTCGGCGGGATCATGATCCCGGCGATGAAGGAAAAAGGTTATGATGAGGATTACAGCGCTGCGGTGACGGCTGCGAGCTCGGTGATCGGGCCGATCATTCCGCCGTCGATCCCGATGCTGCTTTATGCCTCGATCATGAACGTGTCGGTGGCGGGCCTGTTCCTCGGGGGGCTTCTGCCGGGCGTCCTCGTCGCGATCTTTCTCATGGGCACGGCCTATCTGGTGGCGGTGAAGCGGGGTTTTGGCGAACGCGCGCCGTTTGTGGGCGTGGTTAACCTGACGATCGCGATCCTGCGCGGCATTCCCGCGCTGTTGCTTCCGGCCATCATCATGGGTGGCATCCTCGGCGGCTTCTTCAGCCCGACACAGGCTTCGGCGGTGGCGGTGATGTACGGTCTGCTGATCGGTTTCGTGTTCTATCGCACGATGAG
>CAYGNB010000443.1:0-2520 GCA_964351135.1 uncultured Rhodobacterales bacterium
CGGGTGGTGTTGACGAAATAGATTTCCGATTTGAACGGCGACCGGAACCCGTGGTCCCAGTGCTGCAACGTCGTCAGCACCGGCATGTTGTTGGTTTCCAGCATGTAGAGACCCGGCGTGAACACGTCGGCCAGCTGGCCCTCGTGCACGAACACCGCCGCCTGGCCTTCGCGCACCGTCAGCTTGGCGCCGTATTTGATTTCGTGGCCCTCGCGCTCGAACCGCCAGACCATGGTGTCGCGGGTGCCGTCCACCCAGTGAATCACGTCGATGAACTCGCCGCTCAGAAAATCGAAAATGCCCATGTGGTCTTCCTCGGTATTGTCGGTTGGGTCTCAGCCTTGGGGGCCGACCAGTTCGTCTGCCATCATACGCACGATGTGACGCGCCTCGTCCGCGGTCATGCCCGGCCGCAGGCGCTTGTCATACAGCATCTGCAACAGCATTTCATCATGATGTGTCAGCAGCGCAAATTCGTCATCGTCGTTGAAGATCGAGGGCCGCGCCTGGGGGCTGTCATTGGGCAGCCCGAGGCCCTGCGCGATTTCCTCGTGAATACAGGCCGAGCGCACCAGTTGCGGGTGCTCGGCACGCACCAAAACCACCGCGCGGTCATAGACATACGGATTGGAGGCTGCGGACATCGCCAGCACGAGGCAATAGTAGGACCGGGGCAGGTCGCGGAACACGGCGCGCTCCGAGTCGGTGATGCCGGGCACCACCCGCGTCAGCCGAGATTGCAGAAAATCGGCATCGTCGAGGCTGGCGAAGAAAACGACGAAATTCGCATCACGCGATGCGTTGGTGATGGAATGGCCGGTGATCCCGGCCAGCCGTCGTGTGAAGCTCTCCACCTCGCGCTGGTCGTGCTCGCGCGCGCGCGCCTGTACGCTGGGGCCGAACTCGGTTCCGATGCGCACCGGGCCTTCCCAGCGGCTCAGCGGGCTGGGGCCGCCGGGCCGGCCGCGCGTGTATTCCTCGTAAAACGCAATGCGTTCGAAGTTTTGCGCCAACGTTGCGGGATCGACGGGTATGTCGGCCCCGTCATCGGTGCGCAGTTTGCCCTCTGCCTGCAGGTTTTCCGCAACCAGGCCATAGTAAACGACGAGTTCGGCGCTTTCGACCGAGCGTGGCGCGGCGGTTACAACAGGCGGGGGAGTAAGCCCCGGCGGGCGGGCGCGGGGATAGGGCGAACTTTGCTGCATGAAGAGATCGCATCCCGCCAGCCCCAGCAACAACAGCGCCAGGGCAGGCGCGGGTCGCAGGACGCGACGCAGGACCTGATCCTGCCGCGCCAAGGCTCAGCCGGGTACCGCGGTGCCGGAGTTGTCCCCGACACCGTCGCGGCGGGCTTTGGCGGCGGCCAAAGTGTCGCGCAGTTCCGCTTCCATTTTCTTCAGCTCCTCTTCGGCGGCCGCCCTTTTGGCCTTGCCTTCGTCGGCGATCTGCAGCGATTCCTGAATCGTGCCGATCAGATCGGCATTGGCCTGTTTCACCGCTTCGATGTCGAAAACGCCGCGTTCCATTTCCTGGCGGATCATCTTGTTGCTATCGCGCAGGTTGGCGGCGTTCGAGGTCAGCAACTCGTTGGTCAGGTCATTTGCATCGCGCACCGCAGCCGCAGCCTCGGCGCTGCGCTGGATCGTCACCGCCTGCGCCAGCTGGGTTTCCCAGAGCGGCACGGTGTTCACCAGCGTCGAGTTGATCTTGGTCACCAGCGATTTGTCGTTTTCCTGCACCAGCCGGATCGACGGCAGCGACTGCATGGTGACCTGGCGGGTCAGCTTGAGGTCGTGCACGCGGCGTTCCAGATCGTCGCGCGCGGCACGCAGGTCGCGCAGTTCCTGCGCCTTCATGACCTGCTCGCCTTCCGGCGCGGCCTGCACCTCGGCGTCCTTGGCGGGAATGTCGTTGCTGTCCAGTTCGGCCAGCTTGGCTTCGCCCGCCGCGATGTAGAGCGCCAGTTCGTCGTAGAACCCCAGCGTCTTGTCATAGAGCAGGTCCAGCGACTTGATGTCCTTGAGCAACGTATGCTCGTGGCCCAGAAGCTGGTCGGTGATGCGGTCGATCTGGCTCTGGACCTCTTCGAAGCGGGCCGTGAACTTGGCAAAGGGTGCGGCGCGGCCCAGCAGCCGCTCCCACCAGCTGCGTTCGCGCCTCACGTCCAGTTCACTGACGGAAAAACCGCGGATGGTGGTGACGATATCGCGCAGGCTGTCGCCTGCGGGGCCAACATCCTTGTTGCGCACATCGGCCAGCATCGCCTGGCTGATTTCCTGCAATTCTGTCTGCGCGGACGATCCAAACCCGACGATCGAGCCGGTATTGCCCATGTCGATTTCGGCCATGCGGCGGCGGATCTCAGCGCTTTCGGCCTCGTCCGCCTGTTCGAGCGGCACCACCTCGGATTTCGGCTCGGGCAGGGCGACCGCGCTTATCTCTTCCACCAGTTGAATGCTTTCCTCGGCCTTCTTGCGAACGTCATCGGACATGGGCTGTCACCTCTCTGTTGTTTCCGCG
>CAYGNB010000444.1:0-2514 GCA_964351135.1 uncultured Rhodobacterales bacterium
GTCCGGCCATTTCACATATTGCCCGGTCGTGTCGTGGCAGGCGAGGCAATCGACACTGGCTTCGGCAGTGAAATCGAAGGTTTCGGTTTCCTCCCACCCATAGCCCGCATGGCATGACGTGCAGCGCGGTTCGTTTGAGGCCACATTGCCGCAAAACGCGTTGATGACATGCCTTTTGCCCAGCATCTGACCGGTTTCGGGATGCTCGTATTCCCAGGTCCAGTGAATCGATTGCTGAACCTGCTTTGCCGCCTCGGTATGGCAGGACAGGCAGACCTTGGTCACTTCGGGGCCCGATGCAAACGGGCCCCGAAGCTCGCTGAACTTGGAATGGTCCGCCGTCGTGTCGCTTTCCTGCATCTGCGCGGATGCAGTCGAGGAGATGGCGAGCGCCAGGAACGCGACGCAGCCCATGCGAACCGGGTATCGCCTATAGTCGTTCCGCATCACTTTGCTCCCATCTCTCTCGTAGCCGACGCATGCCAACCCGCCGGGACCGACCACGGCGCTCATTCCGGCCGCGTATAGACCTTCTCGGGGTTCAGATCGTAACCCCAGGGCAGACCCGAGTTCTTCCAGCCATCCTTCAGCCGCCACGGCCCCTTTGGATCGCCCTTGAGCGTGCCGCCTTCGAACCCGTCGACGACCACGAACACCTGCTCCAGCCCCAACGACTCCAGCGCCCGCGCCGATGGGGCGCCGCGCGTGCCACCGGACCGGCACATCAGGATCACGGGCGTGGATTTGTCCAGCCCGCGCGCATCAAGGGCGTCCAGTATTCCGCTTGCGAAATCCGGATTGGGCTCCATTGCAAGCACGGGCTTCTTCGGGTTCCACTTCGCCGGATTGACCAGCATGTAAGGCACGTTGACGTCGATCACGTCGGTGTAGCCGGTGAACATGATCTCGATGGGTTCACGGACATCGACGAAGAGCACCGCATCCCCCATCTGTTGCTTCATGTCAAAGGCCTCCTTTGCGGTCAGGTACAGCCCCCATTCGGTCTGCTTCGCCGGATCCTCGGGCGCCGGCGCGGCCAGCGTTTCGACGCCCGACGCGGCCAGCACCATGCCAAGCGCGGCGGCAAGCATTCTGCGTTTCATGTCAGCTCCTTGTATCATCGCAGCTCAGGTCGACGCCTCGGCCAGCCGGCCCTCTCCGCTCGTGCGGAAATGTTTTGCATTCAACCTGAAGACCAGCCAGATCGCGGCGGCCTGCAACGTGAGGATGACGGCGGTCAGCACCCAGTAGGCGAGGCTGAACTTGTCGACGAGACCGACCCCCACGAGACCCTTGTTGAGAAAAAACTGCCCCATCACGGCCAGCGCGACCGCCGGACACACGAGCGCATAGGAACCGGGCGACCGTTCCGGGCCGGTTACGAAGCGGCCGAAATACCGCAGGCGCCGCAGAACGAGCCAGCCGAACATGGCAAAGGCGATCTGGACCGCGAGCATCTTGGTCAGGAACGCAAACACCATACCGGCATCCGAATGGCTGCCGAAATGCACATGCATGGCGTGATCCTGGCGCATCCAGGCGATGGTCAGAACCGTGACGATCGGCACGACGACCCAGAGCGACGGCGCGCTCTCCGGGTTTGCCCCGTGCTCCATCATGGAACGCACCCCGAGAAACAGCTTCACAACCCCGATCAGCACGGCGATCACCACGAACAGCGAAGATGCGAGATAGGCCAGACCGGCCACCAGAGCGACCTCGCTGAAGGCCGCCGGTGCGGCAAGACCCACGGCAACCATCGCCAGGGCAAAGGCAGGCAGCAGCTGCGAAAAGCTGTTGTTGCGCGAGCAATCGAACCCGCCCGCAGTCAGGATGCGGCCCCAGAACTCGTCCATCAGCCGCAGCGCCCAGACACCCACCGCCAGGAACGCAATCAGGGCGGCCGGAAACAGGTATTCGACGATACCCCACAACCCGGGAACGAACACCAGCCCGACGATGAAACAGACGTTGATAAACATCGCCACGGCCAGCGGCGCGGCCAGAAGCTGGGTTTCGTCATTGCCCTGCTTCAGCGTCGCATAGGCAGCGGTGCGCCGGAATCCCGAGAATTCGCCGAGGTTCCAGAGCAGGACCCGGATCATCATCACGGCGAAAACGCCGATCCCGGCCCAGGCACCGAAAATCGCGATCTGGCGCGGCAGGGGCCCGGCCGACAGCGCGGCCATGATGTCCTCGAACACCGGAACCGGCCGTCCCGGGTGCGGCACCCAGAACATCAGCCACATGAAGAACGTGACGACGATACCACCCGCGCCGAGCGCGGCCAGAAAATAGAGCGGGGAATAGCGTTCGGCTAACCCATGCGGCATCTTGAACAACATCTTGACCTCCTTTTCAGAGTGACTTCATTCAAAAACCAAAATTTCTCACTTGTACTTCCATGATGTTACCGACCTGTCGGAACAGCATTGACACAGATCAATCGCGCCTCTTGGGCAGCATTGTTTTGCAACCCTTCGGCAGCGATAAACGGCGATTGCGGACATCCGG
>CAYGNB010000445.1:0-2497 GCA_964351135.1 uncultured Rhodobacterales bacterium
AGCATGTGGACGCGATCACCCGTGGTGAGCCGCCTGCGAACCCGGACCGGATGATTTCCGTCAAGGTGGCCGCAGATGCGTAAGCTGGCGATTGCCCTTTCCCTGCTGGCGTCCCCGGCGCTGGCGACCGGCCTTCAGATCAATATCGAAGGTGAGGCCAATGGCACGGTGACCATCGACCTTTTCGAGGACGTGGCCCCGCAGCATGTGGCGCAGATCACCGCTCTGGCAGAAGAGGGCGCCTATGACGGCGTTGTCTTTCACCGGGTGATCGACGGCTTCATGGCACAGACCGGAGATGTCGAATTCGGCAAGATCGACGGCGGCGACATGCGGATGGCCGGTCGTGGCGGCTCCAGTCGCCCGGATCTGCCGGCCGAGTTTTCGGACCTGCCGTTTGACCGGGGTGTCGTGGGTATGGCGCGGTCGCAGAACCCGAACTCGGCCAATTCGCAGTTCTTCATCATGTTTCAGGAAGGCTATTTCCTGAACGGTCAGTACACGGTGGTCGGCGCCGTGACCGAAGGCATGGATGTGGTCGACGCGATCAAGCGCGGTGAAGGCCGCAATGGCGAAGTCACGGGCCGTCCGGATGTGATGAGCACGGTCACGGTCACCGAATGATCCGAGTGTGCGTGGCCCTGCGGGGCCACGCGCAACACCCGCCGGACCGGTTGATACGGGGTTTGGCGACCTGCACGATTTGCAAAACCGTGCGGTGTCTCAGATGGTTTGCAGTTTTGCAAACCAGTTTTGCAGAACTGCAAACAATTGACACGCAGGATCGCGCCCGGTCACGGTTGCGTGTGATGGGCTGTGCAGAGTGATCGCTTTACGTTACGGTAATCTAGGCTCGGGGGGGGGGTGCGGTGCGTCGCTGGTTTCTGTCGTTCTTTCTGTCAATGAGTTTGGCGACATCCGCTGTGGCCAGCCCCGAGTTCTGGCGTCACGAATGGCCGGACACCAATTTCGAAACCACCTCTGTGACCAACTGGGTGGAAATCCTGTCCGGTGGACCGCCCAAGGATGGCATCCCTGCACTGGACAACCCGTCTTTCGTGCGTGCCTCGGGCAAGACCGGGATCGACCCGACCGAGCCAGTGATCACTTTGGAGATGGGCGGACAGGCGCGGGCCTATCCGATCCGCTATCTCACCTGGCATGAGATCGTGAATGACGTTGTGGGCGGTGTGCCCGTGGCGGTGACCTTCTGTCCGCTGTGCAATTCCGCCCTGACCTTTGACCGGCGGGTAAAGGGCCGTGTTCTGTCCTTCGGCGTGTCGGGCAAGCTGCGCCATTCGGACATGATCATGTATGACCGCGAAACCCAAAGCTGGTGGCAGCAGGCGATTGGCGAGGCCATTGTCGGTGATCTGACCGGGGCCGAGTTGAAGACCCTGCCAAGCTGGATGGAAAGCTGGGCCGAGTTTGTGGCGCGGCATCCCGATGGGCTTGTGATGGCCGAACCGGGCTACAACCGCGATTACGGTCGCAATCCTTATGAAGGCTATGACAGCTCCGGGCGGCCGTTTCTTTATTCCGGCGAATTGCCGCCGCACGGCATCGACGCCTTGGCGCGCGTGGTGCGGGTTGGCGACCGGGCGTGGCCGATGGAGCGGCTGGCCCGCGAGGGCGAGCTGCGCGAGGCGGGTGTCGTGATCTCGTGGCGGGCGGGGCAGGCCTCGGCCCTCGACACGGCGCGGATCGGTGCGGGGCGCGATGTCGGGTCGATCCGGGTGCGCGACGGGCAGGGCCGCGACCTGCCGCATGACGTGATGTTCGCCTTCGCCTATCACGCCTTCTGGCCGGACGGGCAGTGGATGCTGGGGAATTAGACCGGCGCGCAGGACGCCGGTCTGAACTCAGGCGAGTTTGACCAGCGCGTGCCGCTTCTTGCCAGCGCTGAGCTTGATCGGGTTGGCCAGGGCGCTGGCGTCGATCATCAGCCCGGCATCGGTGAGCGGCGCATCGTCGATCTTGGCACCGTTCTCTGCGATCAGGCGTTTGGCCTCCTTGCCGGTCTTGGCAAGGCCCGAGCGCACGATCAGTTGCACGATTGAGATGCCGTCACCGATTTCCTCCGAAGTGAGCGCCACGGTTGGCAGGTCATCGCCCACACCGCCCCTTTCGAACACCTCGCGCGCGGTGGCCTCGGCTGCCGCCGCAGCATCTGCCCCGTGGCAGAGCGTTGTCACTTCGTTGGCGAGGATGATCTTGGCGTCGTTGATCTCGGACCCGGCAAGCGCGCCTAGACGGTCACATTCCTCGACCGGCAGTTCGGTATAGAGCTTGAGGAACCGGCCCACGTCGGCGTCGGTGGTGTTGCGCCAGAACTGCCAGAACTCGTAGGGGCTCAGCATGTCGGCATTGAGCCACATCGCGCCACCCTGGCTCTTGCCCATCTTCTTGCCGTCGCTGGTGGTCAGCAACGGCGAGGTCAGGCCGTAGATCTCGTGATCCAGCACGCGGCGGGTCAGGTCGATCCCGTTGACGATAT
>CAYGNB010000446.1:0-2497 GCA_964351135.1 uncultured Rhodobacterales bacterium
GGCAACCTCCCGGCGCCTGTCCGTCAGCCAATGCTCCGCCTGCGTGAGCCGTTGGGGACGACCCGAACAGGTCCGCACTCTTCCCGATTTCGTCGACGCAATGAGGCCGCAATCCTCCAGTACTTTCAGATGCTTCAGAAACGCCGGAAGGCCCATGGAAAAGGGCGCGGCCAATTCCGTGACCGTTGCCGTCCCGCAGGCGGCCAGCCGGCCAACGATGGCACGCCTCGTGGGATCCGATAGCGCGTGAAACACCCGGTCCAGTTCAGGATTATAGTTTTCCACATGGGAAACCATATAGCGATGACTTACCATCTGGCAATCTATCTTGTATGGCACCTGTCAAAGATGCCGTCGCGATGACCCGACGCAGGTTAATGCGACAGCGCCTCCTGAACCGGGGCGGGATCGCGAAACAACAGGACGACCGGCAATGAGCATTCGGATGACATCCACATTCATCAAACCCATGCATCCGGAGGGCATCCGCTTTGTCGCCATCTTTGCCGCGATCACGGTGGTCCTGTGGCTGATCTCGGATTTCCTGGGGCTGGTCGGGCTGGGTTTGACCGTTTGGTGCTACTATTTCTTTCGCGACCCCGAGCGCGTGCCGCCAAAACGCGATGATCTGGTCCTCAGCCCCGCCGACGGGATCGTGTCGATCATCGAACCAGCGGTTCCCCCGGCTGAGCTGGGCATGCCGGACGAGTCGCTGACCCGGGTGAGCATTTTCATGAGCGTCTTCAACTGTCATGTGAACCGGGTGCCCGTCAGCGGAGAGATCACCGAAATCGCCTACCATCCGGGCAAGTTCTTCAATGCCTCGCTCGACAAGGCGAGCGCCGAAAACGAGCGCAACAGTCTGCGTATCTGTCTGGATGACGGCCGCGAACTGGCCGTGGTGCAGATCGCGGGGCTGGTTGCCCGGCGCATCGTCTGCTTTGTCGAACCGGGCGCCCGCATGGCCGCCGGGGACCGTTTTGGCCTGATCCGCTTCGGCTCGCGGCTGGACGTCTACCTGCCCCACGGCACCGAACCGCTGGTCAGTGTCGGGCAGACCATGATTGCCGGCGAAACCGTGCTGGCGGACCTCACCCCATTGGAAGAATAGGCGACCCCTGCATGGCTGGACCTACCGGCACCCCACCACCCGAGCTTTCGGTTACCCAACTTCTGCCCAACATGCTGACGATCACGGCGGTCTGCGCCGGGGTTTCCGCCATTCGTTTCGGCGTCCAGGGCAATTACGTGCTGGCGGTGCAGCTGATCCTGGCGGCGGCCGTGCTCGATGGGCTGGACGGGCGGCTGGCCCGGGCGCTGGACAGCCAGAGCAAGGTCGGTGCCGAACTCGATTCTTTGGCCGATTTCCTGAATTTCGGGGTCGCGCCGCCGTTGGTTCTGTATTTCTGGGGGCTCCAGTCGATGCCCAATATCGGCTGGCTTGCGGTTCTGGTCTTTGCCATCTGCACGGTGCTCCGGCTGGCCCGGTTCAACGTTGCCAGCCATGCGGAAACCTCGCCGGGCGACAATCGGTTCTTTACCGGGGTTCCGGCGCCCGCTGGCGCCCTGCTGGTGATGCTGCCGCTCTACGTGTCCTTTGCCGTCAGCGATCAGCGGATCCTGCCCGCTGCCCTCATCTGCATTCACATGGTCGCCATCGGCGCGCTGATGATCAGCAAGATCCCGACATGGTCGTTCAAGGCCCAGAAGATCGCGCGCGAAAAGGTCCGGTATTTCTTCGTCGGCTTCGCCTTTCTCGGCGCGGCCCTGCTCATATTCACATGGGTGTCACTGGTCGCGGTTTGTATTGCCTATGTAGCTGTCGTTATCATCGCGCTGGTTCACGACCGGCGACGCAAGAAACAGGAGACTTGACCCATGGAGATTGAAGCGGTCAGCACCGCCTATGCGAGGTGGGCACCGGTCTACGACCAGACGTTCGGCGCCATAACACAGACCGGACGGCGCGCTGCCGTGGGCCTGATCAACAAGAGATCCGGCAACGTGCTCGAGGTCGGTGTCGGCACAGGGCTGGCACTGGACCTCTACGAACCTCACCTGAGGGTCACGGGCATCGACTACAGCGAGGATATGCTGAGCAAGGCCCGCGCGAAAACCGAACAGAAGGGGCTGGATCACGTCGTCGAACTGCGCCAGATGGATGCCCGGCACCTCGATTTCCCGGACAACCACTTTGACAGCGTCGCGGCGATGCACGTCCTGTCTGTGGTGCCCGAACCCGAGCGCGTCATGTCCGAGATCGCCCGCGTCTGCAAACCGGGCGGAAAGGTGGTCATTACCAGCCATTTCGAACGGGACACCGGTGTGCTGGCGGCGATAGAAAAACTTGCGGCGCGAATGCCCAACCTGCTCGGCTGGCATTCCGATTTCGCCATGGACCGGGTGTTGCAGGACGACCGGCTGTCCATCGAGAAAACCCAAAGCCTGCCACCGATGGGGATCATGACGCTGCTGGTGCTCACCAAGACCTAAGCGG
>CAYGNB010000447.1:0-2494 GCA_964351135.1 uncultured Rhodobacterales bacterium
GCGACTATTCGGTGGCGACCGGCCATGCCTCGGCCTATTACGAATTCGGCGATGGTTATCTGGGCCGTGTCGATGTGGGCCGTTACCTCGCCGGCGATGTGGGGGCGACCTTCAGCCTGGACCGCACCTTCGACAACGGCTGGTCGGTAGGCGGTTTCTTCACGCTGACCGACGTATCGTCGGAAGAGTTCGGCGAAGGATCGTTCGACAAGGGGATCCGGTTCTCGATCCCGGTAGGCTGGCTGCTGGGCAAACCGTCGCGCCAGAACTTCGGCACCACGATTCGGCCGATCCAGCGCGATGGCGGTCAGAAGGTCTATGTGCCGGGGCGGCTTTACGGACAGGTGCGCGACGCGCATCGTCGGGCGCTGGAGGGACAATGGGCGAGGGCCTGGGAATGAGACGCGTGGCGATCCTGCTGCTGATGGGGCTGCTGGCGGGGTGCGCGGGCGGCATCGATGCCCCCTCGACCCAGGCGCAACTGGCCACGGCCGCGCGTGAGGCGCTGCGCAGGGACGACAAGGCGCCGCCGGTACAGGTGACCCGGGCGATGCTGGACAAGTTCGACGGTGCGCTGCTCGAGGCTCATCGCGAGCGCACCGGCCAGCGCGCGGTGCTGGGGGTGGCGCTGCGCCGGCAGGACAGTATTCCCGGCCGGATCACCGTCTGGCGCAGCCGCGACGACATCACGCTGGCGCTGCGCGGCGAGGCGCTGATCGCCACCCGCGGGCTGGGGGGCGACCTGCTGTCTTCGGACGGGGCGGGTGCGGGCGAAAAGGTGTTGCATATCCGCGGGCTCGACAACAAGGAGCGGCGCATGGTGCTGAGATGCAGCCGCGCGGATCTCGGGGCCGAGGTGGTCGACGTGGTCGAACGCCGCCATTCCACCCGCCATATCCGCGAGACCTGCGAAGGCGCGGACGGGGTGGCAACCTACGATTACTGGATCGAGCCGGGCACGGGAATCACCCGCCAGTCGCGGCAATGGGCAGGGCCGGATATCGGCTATCTGACCCTGCGCCAGCTGACTGACTGAGCGGGCAGGGGGCGTCAGAAAGACCCCCGGAAGTGGCCGGATCCGGCCACATGAGCCATATTTGTCGCAGTTGGCGGAAATTTCCGCTTCGTCAACCGATGTTGCAACAGCGCGTTGAATTGTCTCGTGAACCGCGCTACAACTCTGGCAAACAGCACCAAAAAGGGACTTGGAGTCATGAAAAAGATCATCGCACTGGCACTCGCCGGCGTTATCGCAGCCCCCGCCTTTGCCGGCAGCCTGGCCGAGCCGGTTGAGCCGGTTGTTGTTCCGGCAGAAGCAGGCGGCAGCCTGTCGACCGGCGCGATCATCGGTCTCGCCGCCGCAGCCGCCGTTCTGGCCGTGGTTGCCTCGGACGACGACGACGACACCGCGGCAGAAACCACCACCAACTAATTCGCATTCGCGAATTTCGGTGAGAGATATTTTGGGGCAGGTCCTTGCGGGGCCTGCCCCTATTCATGTTTTTTCCTGTCTGCCCCCTGTCCGATGCCCTTTGTCTGATGGCCACCGGCCCATGGTATGTTCAGGTTCGGCCACGAGCCGGTTTTCCTGTCCCTGCCTGCCCCTGTTCCCGCCCTCTTTCGGTATCGAGGCCGATGTGATCTGATCGGGCCAGACTGATCGGAACAGGCGGAACGGAGCGACCCAATGACAACGATCCATCCGGTGATTCTCTGTGGGGGGGCCGGCACACGGCTGTGGCCGCTGTCGCGGCAGAGTTATCCCAAACAGTTCGTGCCGCTGACCGGAAAGACGACCCTGTTCCAGGCCTGCGCCGAACGGCTGGCGGGCGAGGGGCAGGGGTTCACCTTTGCCGCGCCGACGATTCTCACCCATTCCGATTTCCGGTTCATCGTGACCGAGCAGCTGCAGGGGATCGGCATCGACCCCGGGCCGGTCTTGATTGAGCCATCGGCGCGCAACACCGCGCCGGCGGTCCTGGCCGCGGCGCTGCACGTGGCGGCGCACGATCCGGACGCGGTTCTGCTGGTGGCGCCCTCGGATCATGTCCTGCCGGATCCGGCCGCCTTTCACGCCGCGATCGGGCAGGGGCTCGACGCGGTGGGGCAGGGGCGGCTGGTCACCTTCGGCATCACCCCGGACCGGGCCGAAACCGGCTATGGCTGGCTGCAGCTGGCTGGAACCCCGGACGGTTCGGGCGCGGCGGTCCCGCTTCTGCGCTTTGTCGAGAAGCCGGACGTGGAAACCGCCGCGGCGATGCTTGCCGATGGCAGCTATCTCTGGAACTCGGGCATATTCCTGTTTGGGGTCCGCGATATCGTGGCCGGGTTCGAAACCCATGCACCGGATCTGATGGCACCGGTACGCGCGGCGCTGGATCGTGCCGAGGCCGATCTGGGGTTCCTGCGGCTGGATCCGAAAGCCTGGGACGAGGTCGAGGCGATCTCGCTCGACTACGCGGTGATGGAACGCGCCGACAACCTGTCGGTGGTG
>CAYGNB010000448.1:0-2486 GCA_964351135.1 uncultured Rhodobacterales bacterium
CCGGCGCTGGCGTAACCAACCGCCTTGGCCAGCGCGACCGCCTGTTCGCCCATCGCCTTGCGGGTTTCGGGGTCGAGGAACGGGCTGGGCGCCTCTTCCACCACTTTCTGGTTGCGGCGCTGGATCGAACATTCCCGTTCGCCCAGATAGACGCCGTTGCCGTGACTGTCGCACAGCACCTGGATTTCGATATGGCGCGGCTGGGTCACGAATTTCTCGATAAAGATGCGGTCGTCGCCAAAACTGCTGGCCGCTTCGTTCTTGGAGCTCTGGAACCCCTCGCGCGCCTCCTGGTCGTTCCAGGCGATCCGCATGCCCTTGCCGCCGCCGCCGGCGCTGGCCTTGATCATGACCGGGTAACCGATCTGATTGGAGATCTTCACCGCCTCATCGGCATCCTCGATCAGGCCCATATAGCCCGGAACCGTCGAAACCTCGGCCTCCTGCGCGATCTTCTTCGACGTGATCTTGTCGCCCATCGCTTCGATTGCGCCCTTGGGGGGGCCGACAAACGCGACACCCTCGGCCTCGAGCGCCTCGGCGAAGCGCGCATTTTCGGACAGGAACCCATAACCCGGATGCACAGCCTGCGCGCCGGTTTCGCGGATCGCGGCCATCACGTTGTCGATGACGATATAGGACTGGTTCGCCGGTGGCGGGCCGATCCGCACCGCTTCGTCGGCCATCTCGACATGCAGGGCGTTCTTGTCCGCGTCCGAATAGATCGCGACAGTCTTGATACCCATCTTGCGGGCGGTCTTGATGACCCGGCAGGCGATTTCGCCCCGGTTGGCAATCAGGATCTTGTCGAACATGTGGCGTCCTTTGTCTGTGTGTGTGTCGAACGCAAAACGCCGCTGCGGACCGGCCGGCCCGCAGCGGCGCTGCGTGAGTTCATCGTCATATCCGCACAGGCCGGAACCTGCGCGGCAATCCTACCGGCAGCGGCCGGGATAGAGGTCGCAATAGAGCATGTTGGCGGCTGCGCCACCCACTGCGCCGAGCGCGAGATTGCCGTTGAGCACGGCAGCCCCCAGCGCGCCCGCCGTTCCGCCATAAAGCGCACGTTCGCCGACCGTTTCGCCGCACGCGGCGAGTGCGCCGCAAAGCGCCAGCCCGGCCAATATCCGTTTCGCGTGTCTTCGATCTGCCTGCATCGTGCCCATCCTTTTCGTGGTGCTTTTTCGTCTGCATCCACGGAATCGCCCATCGCACCGGCGGCGTCAAAGCCCGACAGGCATGGCATGGCATTCTGCGCGGCAGCCCGCCGATTCGACACATTGCGTCGGCGAAAAAAAAGGTCGGGCGGTTCGAAGTTTGAGTTTCGAACCGACCCGACAAGGATAAGGGTACGGAATAGGTGGTCTGCGAGAGACACGGTAATGGCCGCGCCACTCGCACTCCTCACGTTGACGTAAGGTAAGTTTCGCGCCAAGCGTGTATTTAAAAATGACATTCTATCGGCTATTTTTTGCCGAAATTCATCCATAGGTTGCGCAATCATGCCGATTCCCCGCCATAATTGATCGAAAACACGTCTGGAAAGCTGACCCGTGCCACCGCCGAATCGATCACGAGCAGCGAATCATAGCTGGCCGAATCAAAGGGGTCTTCGGCCGGAATCACCTCGCGGCCAAACAGCCAGTTCAACCTGCCAGCGTCCAGGTTCCCGCGAACAAAGGGCTCATCACGGAAATATTCCCACAACGCGGCCAGAAAGGCGGCATCGGCCCGGCGGTCTGCCGGCTTGCGATCAGCATGGCGTTCGCGGCGCATCAGCGGCGTGACCCCGCGCGGATTGGCGCGGCGGATGATGAACTGGTAATCGGTACCGGGCAGCCGCCCCGGGAACCCGCGATGTTTGACCATGTCCGCACGTTTGCCTGCCATCAATATTCCTCCCACACACAGCCCTGCGCCTCGGGCCTGTAGGCTTCGAAGAACTGGGTTGCCTCGGGCACGGATTTGCCGAACGGCACCTCCTGATCCGACAGGGAAATCACCACCCGGTCCGGTTCCAGCGCGTATTGGGCCAGATACGGCAGCACCAGAGCATTACACAGGTGGTCCATGTCAGCGGCGGCTTGTTCCGGGGTGATGTCACCCCCCTCTTCCGCGATCCGTGGCGCAAGGAACCGGAACCGGGCCAACGGCCCGCCATTGCTCTGCTCCTCGATCAGAACCTGCGTCAGCGTCACCTCCTGCCCGGACGGCACGGCGACGGTCTGCGCCACGGCCACGCCCGGCAGCAGTCCCAGTGCGGCACCCGCAAGCAACGATGCGATCCTGCGCTCTGTCATCGCCATGGTTCCTCTGGGCCCGTCACCACGCGGCATCACCTGCGCGGGACGACAGGCCAACCGAAATCCCGCCTAGAGCGGGATGTTGTCATGCTTCTTCCAGGGGTTCTTCAACTGCTTGCCGCGCAGCGACGCGAATGCCCGCGCGACCCGCCTGCGCGTCGAATGGGGCATGATCACCTCGTC
>CAYGNB010000449.1:0-1300 GCA_964351135.1 uncultured Rhodobacterales bacterium
CCGTCGGTTCCCTCGGCATAGAGCATGTCGAAAGCGTCGCGCAGGTAGGTAAAGAACTGTTCGCCGGTGATATAACCCGGCGCGGTGGCGAACCGCATGTCGTTGGCTTCGAGCGTGTAGGGAATCACCAGTTGATCGCGGTCGCCGACCTCCAGCCAATAGGGAAGGTCATCGTCATAAGTATCCGAGACATAATCGAAACCGCCCTCTTCGGCCACCAGGCGCACGGTGTTGGCCGAACAGCGCCCGGTATACCAGCCGCGCGGACGTTCGCCGACCACTTCGGTATGCAGGCGAATCGCCTCGGCGATAGAGGCGCGCTCATCCTCCTCGGGCATGTCCTTGTGTTCGACCCATTTCAGCCCGTGGCTTGCGATTTCCCAGCCCGCAGCCTTCATCGCCGCCACCTGTTCGGGGCTGCGCGCCAGCGCCGTGGCCACGCCATAGATGGTCAGCGGGATCCCTGCGCCGGTGAACATGCGGTGCAACCGCCAGAATCCGGCCCGCGCGCCATATTCATAGATCGATTCCATGTTCCAGTGCCGCTGCCCCGGCCAGGGCGCCGCACCGGCGATGTCGGACAGGAACGCCTCGGACCCGGCATCGCCATGCAGGACACAGTTTTCGCCGCCTTCTTCATAATTCAGAACGAATTGCACGGCGATCTTCGCGTCATTCGGCCAGCGCGGATGCGGCGGTGTCTGCCCATAGCCGATCATGTCACGGGGATAGCGGTTCATCTTGGACCTCCGGTCATTTTCTTCCTTGTAAATCAGAAGAATGCCGCGCGTTTTCAAAAAATCCCAAATACACTGTCAAAATCGCGGGATTTGCACATCGGCCCGCTCTGCGGCACATCTGGACGCAGGCCAAGGAGGCAAGATGATGACGGGCTATCTGACCACCCATGTGCTGGACACCGCGCGCGGTTGCCCGGCCGAAGGGCTGCGCATCGAACTGTTTCGCATCGACGGCGAAACCCGCACCCATTTGCGTACGCTGCGCACCAATCATGACGGCCGCACCGACGAACAGATCCTGCCCGAGGCCGAATTCGAGATCGGCGAATACGAGCTGGTGTTCCACGCGGGCGATTATCTGGACGCCTCGGGCGTGCCGCCGGAAAGCCCGCGGTTCCTGCGCACGATTCCGATCCGGTTCGGCATGTCGGAACCGTCCCATTACCATGTGCCGTTGCTGCTGTCGCCATTCGGTTATTCGACCTACAGGGGCAGCTGAACGCGGCGATCCGCCTCTTTCACCACCGCGCCCATGCGTTCGGTCATGTGATCCATGAACA
>CAYGNB010000449.1:1400-2480 GCA_964351135.1 uncultured Rhodobacterales bacterium
CGCAGGCGCAGGTCGATCTGCGGATAGGCGGCCAGAAAATCGGGCACCTCGGGCGCAACCAGCCGCCGCCCCACCCCCAGCGGCGCGGCAACAAACAGTGAACCGCGCGGATTGTCGGTCAGGTTGACCACGCGCGCCTCGGCATCCTCGACCGCATCCAGAACCGTCACCGCACCGGAATAGAACGCCTCGCCCTGTTCGGTCGGCGTCAGGTTGCGCGTCGTGCGCTGGAACAGCCGGACGTTCAGATAATCCTCAAGCTGCGAGATGCGCGCCGATGTCACTGCCGGAGAAATACGCAGATCGCGCCCGGCCGCCGACATGCTGCCTAATTCATAGACCCGTACAAAGGTCCGGATGTTGTCGAGATAGGACATTGTTCCAGAATTTTTGATACAGTTGGATAATCTACTGGAATACCGAAAAGTGACGCGCCTGCATAGTCTGGCCGCAGCAAAGACAGGAGGCTCGGATGATCGATTCTGCCATGTTCTGGGAGTGGGCCGGGTTCGCGGTGCGGTGGTTGCACGTTATCACGGCGATGGCCTGGATCGGCTCGTCATTCTATTTCATCGCGCTGGACCTGGGTCTGCGCAAGGCACCCGACCTGCCACCCGGCGCCCATGGCGAAGAATGGCAGGTGCATGGCGGCGGATTCTATCACATCCGCAAGTACCTCGTCGCGCCAGCGCAGATGCCCGAACATCTGGTCTGGTTCAAATGGGAAAGCTACACGACGTGGCTCTCGGGCGCGGCGCTGCTGATGATTGTCTACTGGCTGGGCGGCGAGCTTTACCTGATCGACGCCAACAAGGCCGATCTGGCGTTGTGGCAGGGCATCCTGATCTCGGCGGCGTCGCTGACCATCGGCTGGCTGGTTTATGACCGGCTGTGCAAATCGGGTCTGGGCGAACGGCCCACGCTGCTGATGGTGCTTCTTTTCGTGCTGCTGGTCGTGATGGGCTGGGGCTATAACCAGATCTTCACCGGGCGCGCGATGATGCTGCACCTGGGGGCATTCACCGCCACGATCATGACCGCCAACGTGTTCTTCATCATCATGCCGAACCAGCGCATCGT
>CAYGNB010000450.1:0-2475 GCA_964351135.1 uncultured Rhodobacterales bacterium
AGGGAGTAAACGGGGAACCGTTTCGAGGGTTCGAATCCCTTCGTCTCCGCCATTAATTCAGTGACTTATGAGGGTCGGCGCAACACTGACCCGCGCCGCCGCCCGCCGTGTCCGGTCAGATCATGGTGAGAAATGTAGCGCGAAAAAAATGTTGGCAGAAAAACGAAAGAAACGTGTCAGCAGAAATTCGGGTTCATCAGTCCAAGAACCGGACTCTTGAAAAGCTCATGCCAGCCCTTCGTATACGACGAACGTCCAGTGCTCTGAATTGGGCCACGTCTCCACGCCACCGCCGGCATCGGTGACCTCGATCTCGGCGGTGTAAGTGCCGGGCTGATCGGTATCACCTTCTGCCCATTGATAGCGAACCAGGCCGCCCGGACCGTCCACGATGATGCAGGGCGCGTCGACAATCATCTCGCCCTTACGTTCCATGTGCAGCCGGGCAGTAGCGCCGGTCAGGTTGACCGGGTTCCCCTCTGGATCCATCAGCACTGCTTCCATCGCCGGTCGGGTGTCGCCCTGTTTGATGTGAAAATCCGCCATCTAACTACTCCTCAATAGCCAGCGATTCCGGCTGAGTGCCAGATCTGTGCGCTGAGTGATGCCGCCGACGCGGGCCGCGCGGCCTTCGATGCCATTGCCGATCGCCAGCACCGCAGATGACGTTCCTGCCGCCGTTGCCCGGGCCATGGCGATCAGGCTGGGTGAGGCCAGGGCCGTTGCACCGCCCTCGGCATGGGCCGCCAGAGCGGCTGTGCGGCTGCCCCTGGCGGTCGCGGTGCCTTCGCCTGTGGTCTGCGCGGAGGCGTGGCGGACGCGATGCGCGCTGGCCTGCGCGCTGCTGCTGCCGTTGGCAGTGGCCGCTGCCTGTTTGGCATCGGTGTCCGGAGTAAGGCTTGCGCTGGCGGCACCGGATGCCGAGGCGCTGAGGTTCCGCACGCGGCCAGCTGCGGTGGATGCGGTGGCGGCGCCGGTTGCTGTGGCGGAGGCCTTCCGGCTCACGACCGCCGAGACCGTTGCCGCAGCTGTGCCGGCGGCCGTTGCGGCGGCCGGAACCACCTTCGAGGCGGTCAGTGCAGCCGAAGACGAGCCTGCGGCGGTTGCGCTCGCCGATACGGCCGGCGCCTCGCCGGTGAGCTCATAGACCTCGAGGTGAGACAGCTCGGCCGTCAGCACGGTGTCTTCGGTGCGGTTATGCGCATAGACGATCCCGAGCTGACCTTCCTCGGGGATCGAGGTGTCGTAGATCGTGGCATCCCAGCCGGCCGGTTCGGTTTCGCCGTCCGCCCAGTATTTCCATCGAAGCACAGGGCCGAAACATTCGCATCGCAACCAGGTCAGGGTGGATTCCAGCGAGAAACCGGACAGGGCCAGGTCCTCGTGCAGATAGGAATACACGCCGTCGAACAATGGCCCGGAATAGTCGGCGCTCTGGGACGACACGATGCGAATGTCGTTTTCCTGGGCGTTGATCTCGAACACGTAGCCCACGCCGAGGCCGAACGGCTCGATCACCGGGCCGCGCTGGCGGAACGCAGGGCACCAGAAGCCCTGGCTCGCATTGGCCCCGGTGGCCGAGGTCTGGACACGCATCAGCATGCCGGCGTCGCGCTTTGCCGCCGGGAACATCAGCCGGGCGCTGTGCGTGTCTCCAGTCGGCACCGAGAACTGGAAGGCGCCGCCGGAGGCCACGATCGAGGCCGAGCCGGAGTTGTTGAGCGACCAGTTGGCCAGGTCGGTGAAATCTTCGACCAGAAGCGGCGCGCGCTGCGGCTCAGCGGCGATGCCGAAGCCGGCGGCCTGGTTGAGGTGGATGTATTCCAGCGCGATGGCGGCGGTGCAGCTGTTGCCGATCTTGTAGGCCAGGACACCGACCCGGGCGACGGAAACCGCCCAGGTGAACTGGTCGGTTTGCGTGAATGTCAGGCCGTCATAGGAGCAATAGACGGTCCAGGTGTCGCCCACCCGTGTGAGCCGGAAGAAACCCGGGTGACCACGCGAGCCCCCATTCGCATTGATCGGGTCGATGCCGCTCGACACCTTTTGCGTGTTCGCGAGGTTCCGGTAACCCTTGGTCGCGTCCGATCCGCTCAGCCGATAGTGATCGAGGCGCGCGCTGTTGCCGTTGGTCAGTTCAACGTAAAAGCCGGTGCCAACATACTGCGACGATCCCGTCTGATCTTCGTAGATTGCGGCGGCGACGGCATAGTCGATCTGGAAATCACCATCGGCCACATCGGTGACCAGGCGCGGTGCATCCTGGCCGGCGGCTGCCGTGGTGCCGGGGTCGCCACTATCGGCAAGGGCGAACTCGGCTGCTGCCCGGCCATTCGCATAGGTCCACCCGGTCCACCCGCTGTAGCCGGCCGCCCCCGGTACGCCCTCAGACCATCCGGCATCGAGCGCGTCCGCTGCAAAATCGGCGCTGCCGGTGCCGCCGGCCGGGTATTGCACCGCTCCGAGCGACTGCCC
>CAYGNB010000451.1:0-2465 GCA_964351135.1 uncultured Rhodobacterales bacterium
TTCGCCCACTCGATCCAGCGGGTCGAACGGCAGGAGGACCTGACCGAGATCATGGGTCCATACATGCCGAAAACGCGTTACCTGATGCCCAACCAGGTAGAAACCTTCATCCCCTGCTACGCCTCGATCAATTGATCGCCATCATGGCGCCGGGGGCGGTCCTGCCGGGATCGCCCCCGAACCTCTTTCGGCGCCCAGGCTCGCCGGATCAGAAATCCACCCCGCGCTGGGCCTTGATACCCGCCTTGAAGGGGTGTTTGACTTCGGTCATCTCGGTCACCAGGTCGGCATATGCACAAATCGCGTCGGGGGCATCGCGGCCGGTCAGGATCACCCCGGTGCGATCCGACCGCGCTTTCAACCCGTCCAGGACCTGTTCCGCCGACAGGTAATCATAGCGCAGCGCGATATTGATCTCGTCGAGCACGATCAGGTCGTAATCGCCGCTTTCCATCATGTCGCGGGCCTTGCCAAAGGCGGCATTGGCCGTCGCGACATCGCGGTCACGATCCTGCGTGTCCCAGGTAAATCCCTCGCCCATCGTGTGCCAGTCCACGCCGCCGAGACGCTGAAAGAACTGCCGTTCGCCGGTGATCCAGCTGCCCTTGATGAACTGCACCACGCCGACCTTCTTTTTCCAGCCCAGCGCCCGGATGACCACGCCAAAGGCCGAGGACGATTTGCCCTTGCCATTGCCGGTATGCACCAGCACCAGCCCGCGGCCCGGATCGCTTGCCTCAGCGACACGGGCGCGCTGTTTCTCCTGCAGTTTCTGCATTTTCGCCTTGTGATCATCTGTATCGGCCATGCGTGTTTTCCCTTGTTTCTCAACTTTTCGGATCGCTTACCGCGCGGGCACGGGCGCGTTCCAGCCCGAGTTGGCGCTCGCGCCAGATCACCACGATATTGCCTGCGATCACCAGAGCGGCGCCCACCAGCATCAGCCAGGTGGGCAACTCGCCGAACCAGACCCAGCCGATCATGATCGCGAACAGCATCGAACTGTAATCGCAGGATGCCAGCATCGACGCCGGGCCGAACCGGTAGGACGCAGTGACCAATATCTGCGCCCCGCCGCCGATCAGGCCCGCAGCGATCAATAACGCCGCAGTTTTCGGATCGGGCCACACCCACCCGAATGGTGCGGTCATCAGCGACAGAACGCTGGCGGTGGCCGAAAACCAGAACACGATGGCGGCTGTGCGTTCGCTCTGCACCATGCGGCGGATATGGATCTGCACCAGCGCCCGAATGATCGTGGCCCCCAGAATACAGAGCGCGCCCAGCGTCGCGGTATCCTGCAGGTCCGCGCCGCCGCCCAGTCGTGGCCAGAGCATGATCAGAACGCCCAGCAAACCCAGCGCCACCGCCGATATGCGCACCATCCGGATCCGTTCGCCCAGCATCAGTGCGGCGAGGATCAGGGTAAAGATCGGCGTGGCATAACCGATCGCCGTTACCTCGGGCAGCGGCAGCATCCCCAGCCCGGCAAAAGTCAGTGCCATCGCGGTGGTTCCGATCACCCCCCGCGTCACATGCAGCATCGGATTGCGCGCCCGCAGGCCGCTGGGAAGTTCGCCCCGCAGCGCGAGCCACACTAGAATCGCCGGGATCGCAAAGAAAGAGCGGAAGAACACCGCCTCGCTGGCGGGCACCGCATCCGAGGTCGATTTGACCAGCGCCGACATCACGGTAAAGAGAAAGATCGCAACGATCTTCAGCCCGATGGCAAGGCCCGGACGGTGTGAGGTGAGCTGCTGCGACATGGCGCGACCCTGCGCGGTCGGGCGGGGAAGTTCAATGGGCGGAATCCGGCGCACACGATCGCGTGGCAAAACGGTGAGCGGGCTTTCCTTTGCAGTGCGATGCCTTATCTAAGGTGACATGAAACGAATTGCCGCCCTGTTTGTCGCGCTTCTCGTCGCGGCGCCTGTTTTCGCCGCCGACAAGCTGCCGCTGTCGGCCATTTCGACCTATCTCAACGGGCTGAAGACCGCGCAGGCGAACTTCGTCCAGTACAACGACGACGGATCGCGATCGACCGGCACCTTGTGGATACACCGGCCGGGCCGGATGCGATTCGAATACGACCCGCCCAACAGCGCGGTCGTCATCGCCGGCGGCAACGCGGTGCTGGTCCATGACCCGAAATCGAACCAGCCCCCCGAGACCTACCCGCTCAAACGTACGCCGCTGTCGGTGATCCTGGCGCGCAGGGTCGATCTGGGCCGCGCGGGGATGGTGGTGGGCCATGGCCATGACGGCACCTATACCGTGGTGCGGGCACAGGACCCGGAAAACCCCGAATACGGTTTCATCGACCTGAAATTCGCCGCCAACCCGGTGCGTCTGGAACGCTGGACAATCCAGGATGGCAGCGGCACCCGCACGACCGTCGTGCTGGGCAAGATGGCAACCGGCATGAAGCTGGGAGCCTCGCTGTTCTCGACCCAGGGCGGCGGCGG
>CAYGNB010000452.1:0-2460 GCA_964351135.1 uncultured Rhodobacterales bacterium
AGGTTGCTGCCGTCGCGGCCGTGTTGCACGTCGCCGGTCTGGGCCATGAACCCGTCGATGACGCGGTGGAACACAACCCCGTCATAGGCACCCGACTGCGCCAGTTCGGCGATCCGCGCGACATGGCCCGGTGCCACGTCGTCGGCCAGGTCGATCACGACGGTGCCGTTGGCGCCATCGCCCGCGACCTCGATTTCGAGCCCCGTGGCCAGCGCGGGGCTGGCGACAAGCGCGAGAACGGCGGCGAGCTTACGCATCGGTGGCAACCTTGACCGAAATCATGCGATCCGGTTCCGCGGGCGGTTCGCCGCGGGTGATCGCATCCACATGTTCCATGCCCGAAACCACGCGGCCATAGACGGTATATTGGCCGTTCAGGAAATGGTTGTCCTTGAAGTTGATGAAGAACTGCGAATTGGCGCTGTTCGGGTTGGCCGACCGGGCCGCGCCCAGCGTGCCGCGATCATGGGGCAGCTTCGAGAACTCCGCCGGCAGGTCGGGATGCTCGGAGCCGCCGGTCCCGGCCATGCGCAGATTGAACCCGTCTGCCATGTTGCCATTCTTCACGTCGCCCGTCTGGGCCATGAACCCGTCGATCACGCGGTGAAAGCACACGTTGTCATAGGCGCCCGACCGCGCGAGTTCCTTCATCCGCTCGACATGCTGAGGCGCGACCTCGGGCAGCAGTTCGATGGTGACGGTGCCGTCCTTGAGCTCCATCAGGATGGTGTTTTCGGGATCTTTGATCTCGGCCATGGGGGCCTCCTGTTCCTTGGGTCGGACCGATACCTAAGATGCACGGGGCCGAATGCCAAGAGAGCCATTGACGCCGTGCGGCCGGGAAGGGAAAAACCCCCATGGTTGAGGAAAGGGTGTGACATGGGTTGGAAGACGCTGGACGACATGGATCTCGCGGGCAAGCGGGTGCTGATGCGGGTGGATATCAACGTTCCGGTGCAGGACGGCACGGTGACCGACGACACCCGCATCCGGCGCGTCGCCCCGACCGTGGCGGATGTTCTGGCCCGTGGCGGCAAGCCGATCCTGCTGGCGCATTTCGGCCGGCCCAAGGGGCAGCATGTGCCCGAGATGTCGCTGCGGCCGCTGGTTCCGGCGCTGGAAAAGGCGTTTGGCGTGCCGGTGATGTTCTGCGCCGACAGCCGAGGCCCGGCGGCGCAGGCCGCGGTCGAGGCCCTGCCCGATGGTCAGGTGCTGCTGCTGGAAAACACCCGGTTCCATCCCGGCGAGGAAAAGAACGATCCCGCGCTGGCCGCCGAGATGGCCGACCTGGGCGATATCTATTGCAACGACGCGTTTTCCGCCGCCCATCGCGCCCATGCCTCGACCGAAGGGCTGGCGCGGCTGCTGCCCGCCTGCGCCGGGCGGCTGATGCAGGCCGAGTTGTCGGCGCTGGAAGCCGCGCTGGGCGACCCGGTGCGCCCGCTGATGGCGGTGGTCGGCGGGGCCAAGGTGTCGACCAAGCTGGATCTGCTGGGCAACCTGGTCGAGAAAGTGGACATCCTCGTGATCGGTGGCGGCATGGCCAACACTTTTCTCGCGGCCAAGGGGGCCGAGGTCGGCACGTCGCTGTGCGAACATGACATGGCAGGCACCGCGCGCGACATTCTCGCCAAGGCGGAAACCACCGGGTGCCGGGTGATGCTGCCTGTGGATGTGGTGGTAGCGCGGGAATTCCGCGAAGGCGCCCCGCAAGAGGTCGTGCCCGCCGATGCCTGCCCGCCCGACGCGATGATCCTCGATGCCGGGCCGGAAACCGTGGCCGAGGTCAACGAGGCGCTGGCGGTGGCAAAGACGCTGATCTGGAACGGCCCGCTGGGCGCGTTCGAGATCTCGCCCTTTGATGCGGCCACCATCGCGGCTGCCCAGAAGGCGGCCGCACGCACCGCGCATGGCGGGCTGGTGTCAGTGGCCGGCGGCGGCGATACGGTCGCGGCGCTGAACCATGCCGCTGTGGCCGATGAATTCACCTATGTCTCGACCGCGGGCGGTGCATTCTTGGAGTGGATGGAAGGCAAGACCCTGCCGGGCGTGGCCGCGCTGGAGGGCTGAGGGAACCTCAGCCCAGCCGCGCCAGAATCGCATCGGTGTCGATATCCGCAACCGAGCCGGGCAGTGACCCGCGTTCCCCCGCGATCCGGCCGGTCACATAGCCATCGGCGACCGCCGTGGGCGCGTGGCGGATCAGCGATGCAGCGGTCAGCAGCGTGGCGAGGCTTTCGGCAAACCAGCGCGCCTGCGCCTCGGATGGCAGGCCCGGCCAGCGGGCGCGATGGGCCTCCAGCGCCGCGTCATACCTGCGGTCACCGCCGCGCGCATCGTCCAAAACGGCGGCCAGTACCTCGCCCGCGCGCGGTTCGCGCGCCAGCGTGCGCAGGATATCCAGACAGATCACGTTGCCGGACCCTTCCCAGATCCCGTTCAGCGGCGCCTCGCGGTAGA
>CAYGNB010000453.1:0-2448 GCA_964351135.1 uncultured Rhodobacterales bacterium
AGATCACCTTGGAAAGAAAGCCGGTGTCGATCGCATGGGCCAGCGCCTCGCGCACATTGCGGTCGCTGAACGGTTTGTCGCGCAGATTCAGCTCGAGGTAGTGGATATAGCCGATCGCGCCATAACCGTCGGTGGTGACGGTGAGATCGTCGACTTTTTCAAGCCGGGTGGCATCGTTCGGGCGGATGCCGGCGAAGGCGGCATAGTCGATCTCGCCCTTCTCGAGCATCAGCACGCGGGTCAGCGGGTCCTTGACCAGCGGATACACGATCTTGTCCAGATGCGGTTTGCCGGGGATGAAGAAATCCTCGTTCTTGACCAGCACCAGCCGCTCGGCCGGGGAGTTCTCGGCCACCTTGAACGGGCCGGAGCCGACCACGTTTTCCATGTTGCGCGGGTGGGTTTTCAGCGGCTGACCGTCACCGTAGACATGCTTGGGGAGGATCGGCATCAGAAGCGGCTGAAGCGAGACGAGCAGGCCCGGAACCGGCTTGGAAAGATGCATGACCACGGTATCGGCCGCCGGCGTGTCGATGCTCTCGACATTGCCGAACATCGCCTGCCCAAAGGGGTGGTTCTCGCGCACTGCCTCAAGCGAGAATTTCACATCCTCGGCGGTGATCGGCTGGCCATCGTGAAAGCGGGCGTTGTCGACCAGCTTGAACGTTACGGTCAGGAAATCCGGGCTGATGTCCCAACTTTTAGCAAGGTAGGGCTCGATCTTGTAATCGGCTCCGACCGATACCAGGCCGGCAAAGATCTGCGAGCCCGGAGCGCCGGTGGCGGCACCCGACTGAACGGCGGGGTTAAGCGTGCGGTAGCCGGTAGTGAAGCCGGTCATCGTGCCGCCGTCCTCGGCTTCGGCATGAAGTGCGGACGAGAATGAAAGCGTAGCGGCGAGTGCGATCGGAACTGCGTTCCTCAGCGTCCTGGTCAGTCTTTCGAACATGGTCTGTCTCCCTGTTGTCCGTCCCTTCGACGGGCTGGTGATCGGCGAGTGAAATTTTCGCGGCCGCTTTTCATAATGGTTGCGACAAATATGAAATAATGCAATCATTTTTTCAGGTCTCTGAAAGCGGCGAGGGAAATCAACGATGCCAGCGAAACCAGCAACACCGACGGGACGGGACCGCAAGACGCCACAACAAAGCCCGAGTGGCCCGGTCGGACGACAGATTCGAGAGTTGCGCAGGTCGCGTGGGATAAGGCTTTCCGAGCTGGCAAAAGATATTGGCCGGTCGGTCGGGCATCTCAGTGAGCTGGAGCGGGGGATCAGCCCCATCACGTTGGACACGCTCGACAAAATCGCGGTTCGCCTGGATGTTTCGATCAGCTGGTTCTTCTCGGCCGCCGCGCTCGAAGAGACACCGGAAAGCGGTATCGTCGTGCGCCGCACTAGCCGCCGCGAACTGAATCTCAGCCGCGCCGGTGTCCGCGAGGAGTTGCTTTCCCCGCATCTGACCGGCGGGCTCGAAATGATTCTCACCACCTTCGCTCCCGGCGCGGAAACTGGTGCAGAAGGGCGCCAGCGCAAGGGCGAGGAGGGCGGCTATCTCATGTCGGGAGAGCTGGAGCTACGCATCGACGGGCAGGAAATCCTGCTTCAGGCCGGTGACAGTTTCCAGCTCCCCGCCGAAGGCCGTCACTGGTGCCGCAACCCCGGAAAAGTCGAAACCCAGGTCGTCTGGGTGTTCGGCAACGCGCATTTTTGAACCTCCGTCAGCAAGGAAACATGGAGATGTCTGAGATCACTGTTTTCACGGCCCGCAAGATCATCACGATGAACGAGTCCCAGCCAGAAGCCACGGCTGTCGCGGTGCGAGATGGTCGGATCGTCGAGGCAGGCATGCTCGAGACACTTTCGCCCTGGCTCGAAAGCCATCCGCATCGGATCGACCGCCGATTCGAGAACCACGTGCTGATGCCGGGCTTCATCGACCCACACCTGCATCCGACCCTGGGCGCGATCTTGTTGCCCTGCCATTTCATTACTGCGATGGAATGGGTGCTGCCTGACCGGACCTGTGCGCCAGTAACGAGCCACGAGGCATATATCGCCCGACTTTCCGATATTGTGGCAAGCGAAGGCGCCAATGAAGAAATCGTGGTCACGTGGGGCTTCCATCGCATCTGGCACGGTAACGTGGACCGTGAAGCCCTGAGCAAGGTCTCGGCCACAAAACCGATCTTCGTCTGGCAGCGATCTTTCCACGAGATCATCGCCAACGATGCTGCGATCGAATGGATGGGCGTTCCGCGAGAAGATCTTGAGCGCCACCCGCAGATCGACCTTCCGTCGGGGCGCTTCTTCGAAACCGGGATGGCCCTTGCCGCTCAGGCGATGAACCGGGTTCTGCTTGCGCCCGAACGTTACATGAAAGGCCTGGAACTGGTTAAGCAAACAGTTCACCTTGGCGGGCATACGACCATTGGTGAACTGGCCTATCC
>CAYGNB010000454.1:0-2446 GCA_964351135.1 uncultured Rhodobacterales bacterium
GCACCACCAGCCTGACCAGCAAGACCGCGACCTATCTCGAAGGCAAGGATCCCGGTGCATCCGGTAGCGGTGCTGGCGAAGGTGAAGGCGCCGGCGAAGGTGCAGGCGAAAGCGGAACCTGATCGGACAGCCGGAACGGCGATTTTCGAACGGGGCCGCATCCGCATCGTCCGGAGGCGGCCCTGTTTCTTCTCCGGGGGCGGAACGAAAGGATGCGTCATGGACGAGAGACCCGGGCCGTTCATCCGGGATGAATCGGGCGCAGTCACCGTGGACTGGGTGGTTTTATCCGCCGCGGCGGTCGGGTTGGCCGCGTTGGTCGCGACCACCATGACGGATAACACCGTGGATCTGGGCGACAAGGTTTCGACCCATATGGCGGGGTTCGATTTCGACGCGGACCCGAACGCCGAAAACTAGCGCAGGCAAAAACCATTTTGGGGGTCAAGAGATGCGAGCGATATTCGGACTGGTGCTGCTGGTCGGCATCGCGCTGGCCGGCGGGGCGGTCTACATGGCCCGCGATTATGTCGGCGCCTATCAGGCGGCGCTGGAACAGGAACGCGCCGCGCGCGGCAAGGTGGTGCCGACGGTGCAGGTCATGGTGGCCAAGCGGCAGCTCAGATATGGTGAAACGCTGACCCGCGACGCGGTGCGCGCCATCGCCTGGCCCGAAAACGCGGTGCCCAAGGGCAGTTTCACCGACATGGCCGCGCTGTTCCCCGAAGGTCGCGACAAGGATCGGGTGGTGCTGCGCGCGATGGAACCCGACGAGGCGATCATGGCGCTGAAAGTGACCGCGCCGGGCGAAGATGCCGGCATCACCTCGCGTCTGGCAAAGGGCATGCGCGCCTTTGCAATCCGGGTCGACGTGGCCTCGGGCGTCTCGGGCTTCCTGCGTCCCGGCGACAAAGTCGATGTCTACTGGACCGGCGGCATCAACAACGCGATCGAAGGCGCCCGCGGCGAGGTTACGCGGCTGATCCTGCCGGCTGTGGAGTTGATCGCCATCGACCAGGTTGCCGGGCGCGATGTCGAGGGCACGATGATCGCCCGCACCGTGACCGTGACCGCCAACCCCGAACAGGTGGCGGCGCTGGCCCAGGCGCAGACTACCGGGCGGCTGTCGCTGGCGCTGGTCGGCGCAGCCGACGACACCGTCGCGTCGGTGATCGAGGTCAATCAGCGCAAGCTGCTGGGACTCGGAGACGTTCAGCGGGCGCCGGAAAAGGTTAAGAAACAGGTCTGCACCATCCGTACGCGGCGCGGCGCCGAGGTTGTGGACATTCCGATCCCCTGCAGAAAGTAATGCAACTTCAGGTTGTTAGCAAATCCTGCGCCCGGCCCCGATCTTGGCGTCATTCACATATGTTGCGGGTTTTCAACATAAAATCGTTAACGTAACCCATTGATTATTGCATAGTTTTCAATTCCTGACAGAATTCCGTCAAACGGGCAGAGACCCGGTTTCAACAATAGGAATTGAGGCGGAAAGCAATGACAGGCAGAGGATTGAGGCTGATCCTGCTCGGGCTCGCGCTGGCGATTTCTCCCATAGCGTGTGCAACGCAGGCCCAGGGCGTACGCGAGGTCAAGAAAGGCGTATCGTCCACGCTCGACGTTGCGATGAACCGGGCGACAGTGGTCGAAAGCGACGTCGCCTTTGCCGAGCTCAGCATCGCCAATCCGGGCATTGCCGATATTTCGTCGCTGTCCGACCGGTCGATCTATGTGCTGGGCAAGGCACCGGGGATGACCACGCTGACCCTACTGGACGCCACCGGCGACCTGATCACCAATGTCGAGGTGCGCGTCGCACCTGATGTGGCCGAATTCAAGGAACGGTTGCGGCAGATCCTGCCCGGCGAACGGATCGAAGTGCGGACCGCCAATGACGGCATCGTGCTGTCGGGCGTGGTCTCCAGCGCGGCCAAGCTGCAACGCGCGCTGGACCTTGCAGTGCGCTATGCCCCAGAACGGGTGTCCAATCTGATGAGCGTGGGCGGCGTGCAGCAGGTGATGCTGAAGGTCCGGTTCGCCGAGATGCAGCGCACGGTGTCGAAATCTCTGTCCTCGTCGCTGGGACTGACCGGGCTGGGCGCGGGCGGCGACCTGAGCATCAACGGCGGCACCGGCACGCTAAACAACCAGTTGTCGCTGGGCCGGTCGAATGGCGGCCTGATCCCGACCCAGAACGCCAATACCGGCGCGATCCTGTTCGGGTTCAACGCCGGATCGGTGCAGGTGGGGCTGCTGCTCGAAGCGCTGGAACGGAAGGGCATGGTCCGGACGCTCGCCGAGCCCAACCTCACCGCGCTGTCCGGACAAGAGGCCAAATTCCTCGCCGGGGGCGAATACCCGATCCCGATCGCACAGCAGGACGGCCTGTTTTCGATCCAGTACAAACCGTTCGGGATCGAGCTGAACTTTGTACCGCGGGTCGTGA
>CAYGNB010000455.1:0-2446 GCA_964351135.1 uncultured Rhodobacterales bacterium
CGGCCGACGACCTGCCGGTGGTGGCCTTTTCGGTGGGCGAAGAAGAGCTTTCGGGCCTCGACACGACCAACCTGGTCGGCCACCTGGCGGCCTGGAATTACTTCATGTCCGCCGACACGCCGGAAAACGCAGCCTTTATCAAGACCTGGCACGAGTTCATCGGCGACGACACCCGCGTGACCAACGATCCGATGGAGGCCCATTACATCGGGTTCAACATGTGGGTAAACGCCGCCACCGCGGCGGGAACCACCGATGTCGACGCGGTGCGCACCGCGATGTACGGGCAGGAATTTCCCAACCTGACCGGCGGCACAGCGGTCATGCTGCCCAACCATCACCTTTCGAAACCGGTACTGATCGGCGAGATTACCGCCGACGGCCAGTTCGACATCATCAGCAAGACCGCGGAAGTACCGGGCGACGCCTGGACCGACTACCTGCCGGAATCTGCGGTGCTGAAATCCGATTGGCAGAACCTGGGATGCGGCATGTACAACACCGACACCGCCACCTGCATCCAGACCACGTCGAACTACTGATCTGAACGGACGCGGGCCGCGCCGCCGGGCGTGGCCCCTTCCCCGCAAACTTCACGAAGGCTCCCCATGCTCCGTGTCCTTCTCGCGGTACTGATGTTGATGTGCCTGCCGGCCAGCCTGCTGGCGCAGGATCTTCAGGCCATTCTGCAAACCCATCGGGACGAGGTCGCCAAACCTTCGCGCCGCAGCGTGGGAACAGTTCTGGACGATCTCTTCGCGTCGGGCCTGGCGACGGTCCCCGACCTGCTGCGGCGCTGGCAGGCAAAGGAGCTGTATCAGCGACAGAGCGACGGCCTGTTCTTCTACGTTTCCGATCAGGACGGCAGCCTGAGCCTCATCGACATCGACAGCGGCGAGACCGCCGCCGAGGGTCTGACCCCGGACCAGGTGACACAGATCAAACCCAATGGCGGCGTGCGGCGGGCCCTGGGGGATGCGCTGGTTCAGTTCCAGCTCTCCGACCCCGATCCGGCGCGGCGCGCGCAGGCGCTGGATGCCATATCGCGCGGCCTCGATCCTGCCCAGCTCGGCCCGCTGCTGGCCTCGGTCGAGGGCGAAACCGACCCGGCGCTGCGTCAGCGCAAAGAACGGCTGGTCACCTACCTGACCGCCCGGTTCGGTGATGACGAACCCGAACAGATCGCCGCCATCCAGTCGCTCGCGGATGATCTGAGCGTCGACGGACGCGCCGTGCTGTCCCAGCTTCTGCGCAGCGAGCGGGTCGTCATACGGGACCTGCCCGCATCGGCCAATGTCGCGCGCCTGCTCGAACCGGGCAGCGATGCGCTGCCCGCCGATACCGCCTATGCGATGCTGGTCGAACGGGGCGAGGCCCCGCCGGTCATCGGCGACGCGGATCTGCTCGCCGCGATCTCGAAACATGTCGATGGCGGCCGCTCGGGCGGTGTACCGCTGGCGGCGATGACCAACTGGCCCGCGCGCTACAAGGCCTATGACGCATTGGTGGCGCAGGGGCTGGAACCGGCACGCCTGACCACCAGCGACATGGCCGAAACCCTCGCGGGCTGGACCTTTGCCGATCTCTACGACGAGCCCGACCCCGACATCACCACCGCCGCGCTGACGGCACAGGGCAAGGCGGACACGCGCGTGGCGTTCAGCCAGGCCGCCGACCTCGGCCTCGACGCCATCTCGCTCGCCTCGATTTATTTCCTCGCCGCCATCGGGCTGGCGATCACCTTCGGCGTCATGGGCGTCATCAACATGGCCCATGGCGAGTTTATCATGATGGGGGCCTATACCGGCTATGTGGTGCAGCAATTCGTGCCGGATTACACTCTTTCGCTGGTCGTCGCCCTGCCGCTGGCCTTTGCCGTCACCTTTGGCGCGGGCGTAGCGATGGAGCGGCTGGTCATCCGCTGGCTCTACGACCGGCCTCTCGAAACGCTACTGGCGACGTTCGGGATTTCCATCGCCCTGCAGCAACTGGCCAAGAACATCTTTGGCACCCAGGCCCGTCCGCTGACCGCACCGGGTTGGCTGGATGGGGCCTGGGTCATCAACGACGTGATCCAGATCAGCTATATCCGTATCGCGATCTTCGTCCTGGCGCTGCTATTCCTTGGGCTGCTGCTGCTGATCCTGAACAGGACGCGGCTGGGGCTCGAAGTCCGCGCGGTCACGCAGAACCCGCGCATGGCGGCCTCGATGGGGATCAACCCCGACCGCATCAAGATGATGACCTTCGGTCTCGGCTCGGGCATCGCGGGCATCGCCGGCGTCGCCATCGGGCTCTATGCCAAGGTTACTTCGGAAATGGGCTCTGACTATATCGTGCAGAGCTTCATGACCGTGGTTCTGGGCGGCGTCGGCAATGTCTGGGGCACGCTCGCGGGGGCCGGGCTGATCGGCATCCTGCAAAAGGGGATCGAGTGGCTGAACCC
>CAYGNB010000456.1:0-2433 GCA_964351135.1 uncultured Rhodobacterales bacterium
CGGGCACTGATCGAGGCCCTGACAACCGAACGCATGGCCGCGATCCGGGCCGGAACGGCACCCGACGATCTGGTCACCAAGATCATGACCACCGCCGATCCGCAGACCGGCGAAACCTTCGACACCGCCGAGATGGTCGATCAGGTGGCGATCTTCTTTCTCGCCGGGCACGAAACCTCTGCCTCCGCCCTGGCCTGGACGCTTTATCTGATGGCGCTCTATCCCGATTGGCAGGACCGGGTGGCCGAAGAGGCGGCGGCGCTGGAGGAGGAGGACGGCTTTGCCGTGATGTCCCGGCTGAAACTGTCGCGCGACGTGTTCCGCGAGGCGCTGCGGCTCTATCCGCCGGTGCCGATGATGGTGCGCACCGCCACCTGCCCAGAGCGGTTCCGCGACCGCGACGTGCCGGTGGGCGCGCAACTGGTGCTGAGCCCGTGGCATCTGCACCGGCATGAACGGCTGTGGGACAATCCCGACGGGTTCGATCCGGCGCGCTGGCAGACCGACAACGGCAAACGGTGCATGCGCGATGCGTTCATTCCGTTTTCCGCCGGGCCGCGCGTCTGTACCGGGGCCGGGTTTGCGATGGTCGAGGGGCCGCTGCTGCTGGCGACGTTCCTGCGCCGGTTCCGGTTCGAACGGGTCGAGGGCCGCGATCCGGTGCCGGTGGCGCATCTGACCGTGCGCGCCCGCGACGGGATCTGGCTGCGGGTTGTCCGTCGCTAACACGCTATCATCGCGCCGGGGCTTGTTCTATTCAGGCGCCGACAGTGAATCATGAGACGAGGGTTAGGTATGGCACAGGCAGACCAACGGGAACGGATGCGCAGCGGTGCGGGCTTTATCGCCGCGCTGGACCAGTCGGGCGGCTCGACCCCCAAGGCGCTTGCGCTCTATGGGGTGGACGCATCCGATTACGGGTCCGAGGACGAGATGTTTGCCGAGATCCAGCGGATGCGTGCCCGGATCATCCAGTCGCCCGATTTTACATCGGCCAAGGTCATCGGCGCGATCCTGTTTGAACGCACGCTGGGCGAGGACATCGACGGCCGCAAGGTGCCTGACTATGTCTGGGGTGAGCGTGGCGTCGTACCGTTCCTCAAGATCGACAAGGGGCTCGAGGAGCAGGCCAACGGCGTTCAACTGATGAAACCGATTCCGGGTCTTGCCGATACGCTGGCCAAGGCCGCCGGACAGGGGATCTTTGGGACCAAGGAGCGTTCGGTCATCCACGAGGCCAATGCCGAGGGCATCGCCGCCGTCGTGGCCCAGCAGTTCGACGTGGCGCGCGAGGTGCTGGCCGCCGGTCTGGTGCCGATCATCGAGCCCGAGGTAAACATCCACTCTGCCACCAAGGCCGAGGCCGAAGAGATGATGAAGGCCGAGATTCTGAAAAACCTTGATGCGCTGGACGATGGCGTCGAGGTGATGCTGAAACTGACCCTGCCGAGCGTCGCCAACCTGTTTGACGATCTGGCCGACCACCCCAAGGTAATGCGCGTTGTGGCCCTGTCGGGCGGGTACTCCACGCAGGAGGCCTGCGACCTGCTGGCGCAGAACGGCAAGATGATCGCGTCGTTTTCGCGGGCGCTGACCGAAGGGCTGAGCAAGCAGATGTCGGATCCCGATTTTGATGCCGCGCTGGGCCGTAACATCGACCAGATCCACCGGGCGTCGATCGCATAGAACGATCTGCCTGTCCGTAATGGTCCGGGGCCGGCATGTATGCCGGCCCTTCTTTTTGATGCTCTGCACCTGAAACATCCCGGAACTGACGGAAATCAAGGAATTTTCCCCGTATTGAATACCTGACTGCCGCGCGCCCCAAACGGCCTCTAGCGTGTTTCCATCGGATCGGCGGGGTGCCGGGCCGGAACGATCAGGACGCAACAGACAGGGAACGATTTCATGGACCGTTTTGTTTTCAGAACCATCGACACCGATCAGGATATGATGAAGATCCCCGATATCGACGGCGAGAGCCGGATGGGAACCGACGACGTCTGGATCGGCGATGACGTGGTGCTGCAGGGCATGCATGTCGATCCGGTGATTCCGGGTGGAACCGGGTTCGAGGATCCCAGCTTTGGTTTCGAGGACCCGAGTTTCGGTCTCGTCGTTCCGCTCGGCTTCGAGGATCCGAGTTTCGGCTGAGGCGTATTACCGCCCGCACGGAACCGCTTGGGTGCGAGCGGGCTTGCCAAATTCCCGCATTCCGCCTATACGCAGCGCGTCGATGCGGGGGCTACACCCGCAACAGGGGCGCAAAGGGCAGGGTCGGTTGCAACCGACCCTTCGTTTTTTGCGTCTTTTCGGCACAACAGAAACAGAGACCCGCGGAGACAACCGCGCGGCCAGCAACATGATGTAAAAGGAAACCCTAGGCCACATGGCTCACAACGCATCCATGGAGGAATTCGAAGCCCTCCTTAA
>CAYGNB010000457.1:0-2432 GCA_964351135.1 uncultured Rhodobacterales bacterium
TGCAGTTCAACCACCTGCGCGCCGATCCGGTGGGCGGCGTCGATCTGGCGGGGATCCGCGGCGATGAAGATCGACACCCGGCAGCCCGCATCCCGCAGCGGCGCGATGAAATGGGCCAGCCGGTTTTCCTCGCGTGCCACGTCCAGCCCGCCCTCGGTGGTGCGTTCCTCGCGCTTTTCCGGCACGATACAGACCGCATGAGGTTTGTGCCGCAGGGCAATGGCCTGCATTTCATCGGTGGCCGCCATCTCGAAATTGAGCGGCACCGTCAGCACCTCCATCAGCCCGTCGATATCGGCGTCAGAGATATGGCGGCGGTCTTCGCGCAAATGCGCGGTGATGCCGTCCGCACCGGCCTCCTGCGCGATACGCGCCGCGCGCAACGGATCCGGATAGGCGCCGCCGCGCGCGTTACGCACGGTAGCGACATGGTCGATATTCACACCCAGCCGCAGTTTCTTGTCGGTCATCGCCTGCTCCTTCGTCACGTGTCCGGCCTGACCCTAGTCGGCTTTGGAAACGCCGTCAGCCTCGATTTCAGCCCGCTGCTTGATCGCCTCGAACTTGGCCTTGATCTTGTTCTTGCGGCGCGTCTGATAGGCGCGGATCACCGGCACCGACAGGTAATAGGCGATGGTTCCGGCAACGATGCCCGGCAGCAGCCCGCCGATCATGTAGGGAAAGAACACCTCGTCATAAAACAGGTGCAGCCCGTGCCAATCGGCATCGCGGTCGGTAAACATCGCGATGAAGTTGTCGCGCAGGTCACGGCCGGCATCGACGAACTTGCCGCCAAAGGACCGATGAGTCCTGTCGTCGAATTCGGTTCCCAGCAGGAAATGACCGGTCTGCAGCGAAATCACCCCGATCGGCACATAGGTCAGAGGGTTGCCGAAGAAGGTGGACATCAACGCGGCAAAGATGTTGCCCCGCAACAACCGCGCCACCAGGAACGCGACAATGAAGTGCATTCCGTAGAACGGAGTAAAGGTGGTGAACACCCCGGCCCAGATGCCGCGCGCAATGCGTTCGGGGCTGTCGGGCAGCCGGCGCAGCCGGTGCCTCACATACAGGAACGCCCGGGTCCAGCCGCCGCGGGGATACAGGAAATCAGCCATCGTGCGCAGGACGGACCGGCGGTCACGGCGTCGGAAAACCACTGGCCAGCCCCTCCTGCCCGGTTTCGCCCGGCCAAACCGTCACGGCTGTACGACGGGGGCCTGTCCCTCGTCAGCCGTGGCCAGTCCGGCGAGGTCACGCCCACCCGTTTCGCGATAACGGTCGATCGAGGCTACGTCGCTTTCCGCCTCCAGCGCCAGCATCAGCGAATGAAGCTGCTCGGCATCCCTGAGTTCCACGTTGATCATGAGGCGGTAGTAGTCCGGTTTGCGGTCGACGAATTCAAGGTTCGAGATATTGGCCTTCTTCTCACCGATCAATGTGCAAATACGCCCCAGCACCCCGGCATCGTTGCCGATGGTCATGTCCAGCGTGGTGCCATAAACCGCCGGGTGCGTACCGGCATGCCAATGCAGGTCGACCCAGCGGTCCGGCTGGTCCTCGTATTCCGACAACCGGTCGCAGTCGATGGCGTGAACCACGACCCCCTTGCCCCGATAGGTGATGCCGACAATGCGTTCGCCCGGCAACGGCTGGCAACAGGTGCCACGCTCGAAACTCTGGCCCGGCTCCAGGCCTACGACCGCACGACGCGCCGGGATCTGATCGCCCTCGTCCCGGGCGAGATCGGGATAGACCGCCTGCACCACGTCATGCGCTGTCAGTTCGGCGCTGCCCAGCCGCGCCAGCAACTCTTTGCTGTCGCTCAGGCGCAGGTGCTTGGCGGCTGTATCCAGAACCTTGTCGGTGGCCTTGCGGTCCACATGCTCAAAGGCGGATCGCGCCAGTTCCCGCCCGAGTTTGACAAAGCGTTCCCGGTCCATTTCCCGCAACGCGCGCCGGATCGCGGCGCGGGCCTTGCCGGTCACCGCGATCTCCAGCCACGATGCCTGCGGGGTCTGGCCCTCGGCGGTGATCACCTCAACCGACTGGCCGTTTTTCAGCCGCGTCCACAGCGGCACTCGGATCGTATCCACCTTGGCGCCCACACAGGCGTGGCCGATGCGCGTATGGATGGCATAGGCGAAATCGATCGGCGTCGCGCCACGCGGCAATTTCACCACGTCGCCCTTGGGGGTAAAACAGAACACCTGGTCGGCGTAGAGCTCCAGCCGCAGGTTTTCGAGGAAATCCTGATGATCCTCCTCGGCGTCGAACTGTTCCGACACGGTCGACAGCCATTTCGCCGGGTCCACGGCAAAGGGGTTCTCGGCGCGCTCGCCATCCTTGTAGGACCAGTGCGCCGCGACGCCGGTTTCGGCCACCTCGTGCATCTGCTGGGTGCGGATCTGCACCTCGACCCGCTTGCCGTC
>CAYGNB010000458.1:0-2430 GCA_964351135.1 uncultured Rhodobacterales bacterium
AACCGAGATAGTTGCGGGCATGTGCCGGGTCGATGGGGGTGTGGAAACTGCCCATCGGCTCCATCGCCTCGATCACCATGCCGGCTTTGAGGTCTTCATTGGCCCAGGTCGAGAACGCGCCGCCATCGACTCGTTTAATACCCACCTGCAACAGACCGTCGCCGCGGCCCGCGCAGATCGAATAGGACCGGCGCAGTTCGGTGCCGTCGAAATCGCGGCGAAAGGTGAGATACTGGCCGGGGATGAAATCGAAATCCGCCCCGTTTTTCGGCGCCAGCGACACCACCACCGCCTCGCGGATAGTTTTCCTGACATCGGTCACGGTCAGTTCATGAAATCGCGCCATGGAACCTGTTCCTCAGATGCATTTGAAATAGTCAAAGGGTTCGAGACAGCTGTTGCAGCGCCAATGGGCCTTGCACGGGGTCGAGCCGAACTGGCTGACGCGCACCACGTCGGTGTCGCCGCAATGCGGGCAGCGTTCGGGGCCGCCTGCCGGTTGCGGTGGCGCGATGCCATAGTCTTCCAGCTTCGCGCGCCCCTTGTCGCTGAGCCAGTCGGTGGTCCAGGGCGGTGAGATCCGGGTGCTGATCCGCAGATCGTCGATGCCGTGATCGCGCAGCGCCGTTTCGATATCCATCGAGATGACACGGGTCGCCGGGCAGCCGGAATAGGTGGGCGTGACCGCCACCTCAAGCGTGTCGCCGTCCCAGGCAACATCGCGGACAATTCCCAGATCGACCACGGAAATCACCGGGATTTCGGGGTCGGGAACCTGGTCGAGCCAGGCCCAGATGTCTTCGACCGCCGGTTTCATCTTACCAGGTCGCGCCGGGATAGGCGCGCTGAAGCCACTGCATGTGCGTCAGCAGATGGCCCAGATGTTCGGAATGGCGAAACCCGTCCTTGCCGCCGCTATGCGCAAAGGTGCCCTCGGGGACCTGCAGCGTGGCTTCGCCCAGCACCTTGAGCACATGGGCATCGTAATCCGGGCGCAGGCTCGCCGGATCGGGTGCGATCCCGGCGCCCGCCATCGCCGCGTCCGCATCGTCGGGCGCGAACATTTCGCCGGCATAGGGCCAGAGCAGATCGAGCGCCGCCTGCATCCGCGCATGGCTTTCGTCGGTGCCGTCGCCCAGGCCGATGACCGTGTCCGCCGACCGTTCGACGTGATACCGGACTTCCTTCAGCGCTTTGGCGGCGATTTCGGCCACGCGGGAGTTGCTGGAATCGGCCAGCCGCGTCAGCATGATCCGATGCCACGCATCGAACAGGAACTGGCGCATCATGGTCTGTCCGAAATCGCCGTTGGGCTGTTCGGCCAGCAGCAGGTTGCGGAAATCCCAGGCGTCGCGCAGCATCGCCAGATCGTCCGCCGTCCGGCCCTTGCCTTCGACCTCGCCGGCCAGCCCGAGCCACATCTGCGTCTGCCCGATCAGGTCCAGCGCGGTGTTGGCGAGCGCGATATCCTCTTCGAGCACCGGGGCGTGCCCGCACCATTCGCTGACGCGATGGCCCAGGACGAGCGTGTTGTCCCCCATCCGCAGGAGGAACTGGAACAGGGCCGCATTCGCGTCCATCACATCGCCCCCACTTCGTCGGGAATGTCGAAGAAGGTCGGGTGGCGATAGACCTTGGATTCCGAGGGTTCGTAAAGCGGCCCCTTGTCCGATGGCGAGGATGCCGAGATATGGCGCGCTTCCACCACCCAGATCGACACGCCTTCGTTGCGGCGTGTGTATACGTCGCGGGCGTTCTTGATCGCCATTTCCGCGTCGGGCGCGTGCAGCGACCCGACATGCCGGTGGCTCATGCCATGCTGGCCGCGGATGAAGATTTCCCACAGCGGCCATTCATGGCGTTTCGGGGCGTCGCCTTCGGTGACGGGATATGCGTTTCCAACCGAGCTCATTCTGCTGCCACCTTTCTTGCTGCACGTTTCTGCGCATGGGCCAGCAGCCCGTCGCGCACCCATTTGCCGTCGTCCCACGCCTTGTTGCGGGCGGCCAGGCGTTCGGTGTTGCAGGGGCCGTTGCCCTTGATCACCTCGAAGAACTCGGACCAGTCCGGTTCGGAAAAATCGTACCCGCCCTTGTCCTCGTTCCATTTCAGGTCCGGGTCCGGCACGGTCAGGCCCAGATATTCGGCCTGCGGCACGGTCTGATCGACGAATTTTTGCCGCAACTCGTCATTGGTGTTCATCTTGATCTTCCACGCCATCGACTGGGCGGAATGGACCGAATCCTTGTCCGAGGGGCCGAACATCATCAGCGACGGATACCAAAACCGGTTCAGCGCATCCTGCGCCATCCGCTTCTGTTCCGCGGTGCCGTTGGCCATCTTCATCATGATGTCGTAGCCCTGCCGCTGGTGGAACGATTCCTCCTTGCAGATGCGGATCATCGCGCGGGAATAGGGGCCGTAAGAGGT
>CAYGNB010000459.1:0-2422 GCA_964351135.1 uncultured Rhodobacterales bacterium
ACGTAAGGCGCGGTCCAATGCGCGACCAATCGCGAATTGCGGCCCGATCCGGGGTATTGTCGTTCGAACCGCAGCCATCTGTCGGCCTGTTCGGCGTTATCAAAGGGAGCGGCTGGCCAGTCGGGATCGTCGGCGCTCATGAATACATCCTTTCGAAACGGGCGATGCAAACGGCATGGCAACAGGCATTGAAATCAATGCCCCGATCCTACACGAAAATGCCGATTCCCGACAGGTCGGCTCAGAACGCCAGTCCGGCAAAGACCAGCGCCAGCCCGGCCAGCCCCGCCGCCAGCCGCGCAGGCAGAGCGCGAAACCCGATCAGCCCGTAACTGATCAGCGCCAGCCCGGCGCCGATCCGCACCGCCGCGAACAGGGCGGCAACCGGGCTCTCGGCCAGTTGCAGCAGCGCCGGGTTGGCGACCATGCCCAGCGGGATCACATAGAGCCCCACCCCCAGCGCCATTGCACTGGTCGCGACCTTGATCCAGTTTTCACCGATCATGCCCGCAGCGATGAACACGGCGCCGCAGACCGGCGGCGTGATCGTGGACAAGAGCGCGAACCAGAACACGAAAAGATGCGCCTGCAACGGCTCCAGCCCCTGCTGGATCAGCGCGGGTCCGGCAACCGATACGCAGATCACATAGGCCGCTGTGGTGGGCACCTCCATGCCCAGCACCAGACAGGCGAACGCGGTCAGCAGCAGCGACGCCCAGAGCATCCCGCCGGACCCGGACAGGATCAGCGAGGTGATCTTGACCCCCAGCCCGGTCACCGCCAGCACGCCGATCACGATCGACGCGCAGAAAATGATCGCGGCGATCATCGACACCTGCCGCGCGGCGGTCAGCAATGCGGTCGTCAGCCGGTCAGCGATCTCGGCCCGTGTCAGCCAGCCCTTGCGCCCCACGAACAACAGGGCCGCGCCCGCCAGGATTGCCATGCAGGCGGAATACTGCGCTGTGTAGCCCGCACCGAACATGCCCCAGAGCAGCACCGTGAAGGGCACCAGAAAAAAGGCCGAGGTAATCACGACATCCCGCGCGCCGGGGCGATCCTCGGCCGCGATGCCGCGCAGTTCGACCCGGCGGGCCTGGGCATTGATGCCCACCCAGACCGCAAAGAAGTAAAGCAAGGCGGGAAGGATCGCGGCAGCGACGATGCCGGTATAGGGAACCCCGGTCAGTTCGACCATGACAAAGGCCCCGGCCCCCATCAGCGGCGGCATGATCTGGCCGCCGGACGAGGCCACCGCCTCGACCGCGGCCGCCAGTCGTTTGGGATAACCCAGCCGGGTCATCGCCGGCAGGGTGATCGCCCCGGTCGAGGCGACATTGGCCGAGGCCGACCCCGAGATCGACCCGAACAGCGCCGAAGAGATCACCGACACCTTGGCCGCGCCGCCGGTCAGCCGCCCCGCCGCTGCCGCGGCCACATTCATGAACCCCTGCCCCGCCTCGCCCGCGTTCAGCACCGCGCCAAAGATGACAAAGATCGACACCACGCCCACGGATACGGCGGTCAGGCTGCCCCAGATACCGCCTTCGGCGATGGTCATCGTGCCCAGGAAACTCGCCAGCGGCGTGCCGGAATGGCCGAACTCACCGGGTATGTGCTGCCCCCACACGGCATAGGCCAGCGCTGCCACCGCGACCATTGGCAACGGCCAGCCGATCGCCCGACGGGCAGCTTCGATCACCACCGCCAGCAGGGTGACGGCCACCGCGAACTGGAACCCGCCTTCGAGAAAGCCGTACTGATCGCCCAGCCGGTCATGGTTCCACGCCACCCAGATCGCCGCCGCCATGCCCAGCGCCGCCAGAACCGCCCCCGACACCCGCGCGGCGGGCGAGGCGGCCGGCAGGATCAGCACGAAGGGCAGGACAAAGGCCAGATGCAGCGGTCGGCTGACCAGGTTCGGCACCAGCCCCCAGAAAATCAGCCCGAGGTGATAGAGCACCAGCGCGGCGGCCAGGATGACCCAGACCGCCCGCACCGGCCCGCGTGCCACGACCGTATCCGTCATATGATCCGGGTTACTTCTGCGCGTCGGTCAGGGTGAACCCGGCCTCTTCGTAATAGCGCACCGCACCGGGATGCAGTTTGCCCGAAATGTTGGCCATCAGGGCCTCGTCCACCCCGTTCCACCACGGCGCGGCCTCGGCCATCGCCGCCTTGCCTTCCCAGAAGGTTTTCGTCAGCGCATAGGCGGTGTCGTCGTCCATCTTGGTGGTGGTAAAGGCCACCACCGGCAACGAGGTGGTCTGGATATCGGTCTCCTGCCCCGCATAGGTGCCCGCCGGGATCACCAGCAGCGCCCGTTTGGTCATCTCGATCTGTTCATCGGTCAGCGACAGCACCGTGACCCCGGTCGAGGCGGCGGCCTCGATCACGTTGGGCGCGGGCCACGATCCGGCGG
>CAYGNB010000460.1:0-2418 GCA_964351135.1 uncultured Rhodobacterales bacterium
CGCGAGGCGCTGACCGCACCGCGCCGGCTGAGCGCGATTGGCGACGTGGCCTGCGACCCCGACAGCGACTACAACCCGGTGCCGGTCTACGACCGCGCAACCACCTGGGATGCGCCGGTGCTGCGCGTGGCCGAAAGCCCCGTGCTCGACGTGATGGCGATCGACAACCTGCCCTCGATGCTGCCGACCGAAAGCTCGCAGGACTATGCCGACCAGCTGCTGCCGACGCTCCTGTCCCTGACCGACCTGGATACAGGGGTCTGGGGCCGGGCAAAGGCGACATTCGACGAACATATGAAAGGTCTCTGACATGACGATTCACTGGTGCGGCACGGGCCTGTCGGCCATTCCCGGCCTGCGACGGCTGATCGAGGCGGGCAAACCGGTCACGGTCTGGAACCGAACCGCGGACAAGGCGCGCGCGGCCGTCGGCGACCTGACCGACGATATCCGCGCCTTCGATATCGATGCGCTGGGTGCCGTGTTGAACAAGGGCGACGTGGTGGTATCGATGCTGCCGGGCGACTGGCATGTTCCGCTGGCGGAACTGGCAATCGCCAGGGGCGCGCATTTCGTGTCCTCCTCCTACATCTCGCCCGAGATGCGCGCACTCGACGACAAGGCCCGCGCCGCCGGTGTGGCACTGGTCAACGAGGTCGGGCTGGACCCGGGCATCGACCACCTGATGGCCCATGCGCTGGTCGCCGATTACCGCCGCTCGAACGCCTGCGACACAGACAACGCGCTGTCGTTCATTTCCTATTGCGGCGGCGTGCCGAAAACGCCCAACCCGTTCCGCTATAAATTCAGCTGGTCACCGCTGGGCGTGCTCAAGGCGCTGCGCTCCCCGTCACGGTCGATCCGCGATTCTGCACCCTTCGACGTGGCGCGGCCATGGGATGCGATTTCCCGCTACACCGCGCCGCTGCCCGAACCGGAGAGCTTCGAGGTCTATCCCAACCGCGATTCGATTCCCTTCATGCAGCAATATGGGTTCGACCCGGATTGGCAGGTCCGCGAATTCGTGCGCGGCACGCTGCGGCTGGACGGCTGGGCCGAGGCCTGGAAAAACGTGTTTGCCGAAATCGAAACGCTGTCCGGGCCCGAGGGCGATGCGCGATTGACGGAAATGTCCGACGGCTTCTGGGCGGAAAACGCCTATGCGCCGGGCGAACCGGACCGGGTGGTGCTATGCGTCGGATTGCAGGCAGACCGCGACGGCGCGACGGTCTGGCACAAGACATGGGTCATGGATGCCTGGGGGGACGACCGCGGCAGCGCGATGGCGCGGCTGGTGTCGATCCCGGTATCGCTGGCAATCGGGTCGGTCCTGAACGGCGAGATCGGACCCGGCGTACACGCGGCCCCCAGCGACCCCGAACTGGTCAAACACTGGATGAACGAGATCGGCGCGCTGGCGCAACATCTGGAACTGGTCGATCATCGGTCCTGACGGCGAGGTCGGGCGCGACGCGGCGCCCCCTTCATCTTGCCAGATAAACTCCGGGGAGCGCGAGGGGCTGGCCCCTCGTTCCCGCCGGCGCCACAAGGACCTACATCAGGTCGTTTTCGACATCCTCGGCCGAGATTCCCAGCGCATCCAGCCCGTTTTCGAGATGGTCCGATAGATGCGGGGTGCCGATCAGGTAGTCGGCGCAAGGGATCGAGGCTTCGGCCTTGGCCGTGGCAATCGCTTCTTCCAGATCATCGGCAAAGAAACTCTCGCGCCCGATCCACATGATCGCCACCAGCTCGGCCTGTTCGTCCTCGCTCATGCGGTCGATGAAGCCGCGCAACTCGCCTTCGGCACGGTGCAGTTCGCGGGCCATCATCGCCACCTGCGCCACCTTGCGGGCAGAAATTTCCAGCATTGCGCATTCTCCTCATCATGATCCTGCCATGGTGATACTACCACGGCTGTAACCATCCTTGATCTCCCTCAATAAATCCATCCGGTCAACTCCGGCGGCGGCCGGAACCGATCCGGGACCAGCGGCCGGCCGTTACCCGCGCCGTTCCAGCGGGACCATCTCGGCTGGCGTCGGATCGGGGGCGAGCTCCTCGAAATCGAAACTGTCGAGCCGCTGCGCCCGGCGCCCGGCCTTGTCGGCGCTGATCTTGATTTCAGAGATATCCTTGGCCGCCTGTCCGAAATGCCGGTCGAGATTACCGACCCGGTCGCCAAGACGTTCCACATCCTTGTGCAGCAGGCCCAGTTCCTTGCGGATCGCCCCGGCCTGTTCGCGCATCCGCGCATCCTTCAGGATCGCGCGCATCGTGTTCAGCGTCGCCATGCAGGTGGTCGGCGATACGATCCAGACCCGTGCCGAGAATCCCTCGCGCACGATATCGGCAAAATTGGCGTGCAGTTCGGCATAAACGGCTTCGGAGGGCAGGAACATCAGCGCCCCGTCGGCG
>CAYGNB010000461.1:0-2415 GCA_964351135.1 uncultured Rhodobacterales bacterium
CTGGCCGATTTCACGCTCGGCTATGTGAAACACGCCGAGAAACACCCCGATGCCGACCGGCTGCGGGTGTGCAAGGTCGATACCGACGAGGGCGAAAAACAGATCATCTGCGGCGCCCCCAATGCGCGCGAGGGCATCACCGTGGTGGTCGCGAAACCCGGCACCTATGTGCCCGGCATCGACACCACCATTCAGGTCGGCAAGATCCGCGGCATCGAAAGCTACGGCATGATGGCCAGCGAACGCGAGATGGAGCTGTCGGACGAACATGACGGCATCATCGAACTGCCCTCGGGCGCGGTGGGCGACCGGTTCATCGACTGGCTGGCCGAAAACGACCCGGCCAAGGTGGACCCGGTGATCGAGATCGCGATCACGCCGAACCGCCCCGACGCGCTGGGGGTGCAGGGCATCGCCCGCGATCTGGCCGCGCGCGGGCTCGGCACGCTGAAACAGCGCGACGGCGACCCGGTGCCCGGCGATTTCCCCTGCCCGGTTCCGGTGACCATCGACGACGATACGCTGGACGGCTGCCCGCTCTTTGCCGGGCGCGTGATCCGGGGCGTCCGCAACGGCCACAGCCCGCAATGGCTGCAGGACCGGCTGCGCGCCATCGGATTGCGGCCGATTTCGGCGCTGGTGGATATCACCAATTTCTTCACCTATGACCGCAACCGCCCGCTGCACGTATTCGACGTGGCCAAGGTGTCCGGCGGCCTGCGCGTCCATCGCGCCAAGGGCGGCGAAACCCTGACCGCGCTGGACGAACGGGACTATACCCTGCAGCCCGGCATGATCGTGATTTCCGACGACAACGGCCCCGAGAGCATTGCCGGGATCATGGGCGGCGAGGAAACCGGCGTGACCGGCGATACCGTCGACGTGTTCGTGGAAAGCGCCTATTGGAACCATATCCAGATCGCGCTGACGGGCCGTGCGCTCAAGATCAATTCGGATGCGCGGTACCGGTTCGAACGGGGCGTCGACCCAGAATTTGCCCTGACGGGGTTGGAACTGGCGACGCAGATGATCCTCGACATCTGCGGCGGCGAACCGTCCGAAGTGGTGGTGGCCGGCGCGGTGCCGGATCATTCCCGCGCCTACAAGCTGGACGTGAAACGGGTGCAGAGCCTCGTCGGCATGGACATTCCCGAGGCGGATCAGCGCCAGACCCTGACCCGGCTGGGGTTCCGGCTGGATGGCGACATGGCGCGTGTTCCGTCCTGGCGCCCTGACGTGCAGGGCCCGGCCGATCTGGTCGAAGAGGTCGCGCGCATCGCCTCGCTCACCCGTCTGGAGGGGCGGCCGCTGGCGCGTCTGGGCGACGGTGTGCCGCGCCCGGTGATGACCCCGCAGCAGCGGCGCGCCCAGGCGGCGCGGCGCACCTGCGCGGCACTGGGATACAATGAATGCGTCACCTATTCCTTCATCGACCAGCAGGCCGCGGCGCTGTTCGGCGGCGGTGATGACGCCACCATGCTGGAAAACCCGATCAGTTCGGAAATGAGCCATCTGCGCCCGGCGCTGCTGCCCGGCCTGCTGCGGGCGGCTGCGCGCAATCAGGCGCGGGGCTACATGGATCTGGCGCTGTTCGAATCCGGCCCCGCCTTTCACGGCGGCGAGCCCGGCGAACAGCAGATGCTGATCAGCGGGCTGCTGGTGGGCCGCACCGGCCCCAAGGACGTGCATGGCGCGTCGCGTCCGGTGGATATCTATGACGTCAAGGCCGACGCCGAGGCGGTGCTGGCCGCAATCGGCGCCCCCGCCAAGGTGCAAATCCTGCGCGGCGCGCGGGAATGGTGGCATCCGGGTCGCCACGGGCGCATCTGCCTGGGTCCGAAAAAGGTGCTGGGCGTGTTCGGTGAACTGCACCCCAGGGTGTTGGCCGAGATGGATGTGAAAGGTCCGGCGATGGCCTTTACCATCTGGCCCGGCCAGGTGCCGCTGCCCCGCCGGTCGGGAGCCACCCGTGGCGCGCTGGAGCTTCGCGACCTGCAGGCGGTGGAACGCGATTTCGCCTTTGTCGTCGATGCGGATGTCGAGGCGCTGACGCTGGTGAACGCCGCCGCCGGCGCCGACAAGGCGCTGATCGAATCCGTGCGCGTCTTTGACGAATTCATCGGCGGCAGCCTGGGCGAGGGCAAGAAATCGCTGGCCATCACCGTACGGCTGCAGCCGACCGAAACGACGCTGAAGGACGCGGATATCGAGGCCGTCGGTACAAAGATCGTCGAAAAGGTCGCCAAGGCCACCGGGGGCGTGCTGCGCGGCTGATCCGCTGCGGCGCCCCGGCTATCTGAAATCCGCCAGCAGATCGCACGCCAGCCGGGTTCTCTGGCTGGTGCGCCATTTCCGATGCGTGGTCAGCCAGACCGGAAACACGATCAGATCCGGCCCCACGTCGCCGCGCAACGG
>CAYGNB010000462.1:0-2412 GCA_964351135.1 uncultured Rhodobacterales bacterium
GAATACTGGGGCGTCAAGACGATGGCCTACAAGATCAACAAGAACCGCAAGGGGCACTATGCCTACCTGCGCACCGACGCACCGGCGCCGGCCGTGCAGGAAATGGAACGCCTGATGCGGCTGCATGACGACGTGATGCGCGTGCTGACCATCAAGGTCGACGCCCACGAAGAAGGCCCGTCGGTCCAGATGCAGAAGCGCGACGAGCGCGACGGCCGCCGCGAGCGCCGCTGAGAACCCGAGGAAAGGACACCAAACCATGGCTGCAAAACCGTTTTTCCGCCGCCGCAAGGTCTGCCCCTTCTCGGGAGACAACGCGCCCAAGATCGACTATAAGGACACCAAGCTGCTGCAGCGGTACATTTCCGAACGCGGCAAGATCGTGCCCTCGCGTATCACCGCCGTATCGGCCAAGAAGCAGCGTGAACTGGCCCGCGCCATCAAACGCGCCCGCTTTCTCGCCCTGCTGCCCTACGCCGTGAAATAAGGAGCAGGACCGATGCAAGTCATTCTTCTGGAACGTGTCGCCAAGCTGGGCCAGATGGGCGACGTCGTCGACGTCAAGCCCGGCTACGCCCGCAACTTCCTGCTGCCGCAGGGCAAGGCGCTGACCGCGTCCGACAACAACGTGGCGCAATTCGAGACGCAGAAAGCGCAGCTCGAAGCGCGCAACCTGGAAACCAGGAAAGAAGCCGAAGCGCTGGCCGAGAAACTCGACGGTGAGCAGTTCGTGGTGATTCGCTCCGCCTCGGACGCGGGCGCGCTTTATGGCTCGGTCACACCGCGCGACGCCGCCGATGCCGCCACCGAAGCCGGCTTCTCGCTCGACCGCAAACAGGTCGCGCTGGCCCGTCCGATCAAGGATCTGGGTCTGCACGACGTGCATGTGAACCTGCACCCCGAGGTCGACGTGGTGATCAAGCTGAACGTCGCCCGCTCGGAAGAAGAAGCCGAGTTGCAGGCGTCGGGCAAGTCGATCCAGGAACTGGCCGCCGAGGAAGAGGCCGCCGCGGAATTCGAGATCGCCGAACTGTTCGACGATATCGGGAGCGCGGCCTCGGACGACGAAAACCTTGCCCCCGCCGCCGAAGCAGCGGCCGAGGACGAGGCCGGCGACGACAGCACCACCAACGCCTGACAGGCGCTGTCTGTGTGACAGGGGGCCGCGCGGTACACCGCGCGGCCCTTTTTATTGGCGATCCTTTGCCGGTAACAGGGTCGCAGCCGGCGGGGTCTTGTGCCCGGCGGCGTGGTAGCTAGGCTGTCGATCGCCGCCGAAACCGATACCGGATACCCCGATGAACCTTCTGTCGCGCCGCAGCCTTCTGGTCCTGCTCCCCCTCGCGCTCGCTGCCTGCGGCGATGCAGATGTCGCGTCCCGCAACAAGATGCCCGAGCCGATCGAGCCCGCCCTCTATCCGAACGAAACCCCGGAGCTGCGCAGGAAGATCAACCGCTGGGCCGACCATTACGAGGTCCCGCGACCGCTGGTACACAAGGTGGTCATTCGCGAAAGCACCCACCGGCCCACGGCGGTGAACCGGCCCTATTACGGGCTGATGCAGATCCTGCCCGCGACCGCCCGGTCGATGGGGTTCAGGGGCAGCCCCAGGGATTTGCTGGACGCCGATACCAACCTGCAGTTCGCGGTGAAATACCTGCGCGGCGCATGGCTGCTGTCGGATGGCAGTTACGATACTGCGGTGAAGCACTATTCACGCGGCTATTACTATGAAGCCAAGCGGCGCGGAATGCTGAAGGAAACCGGCCTGCGACCCTGAGTGGGCGACAGGGGTTCGGGGGCGCTGCCCCCGTCGCGGCAGGCCGCGACTCCCCCGGGATATTTCAGGCAAGAGGAAGACGGGGCCGCGCGATACGGCCCCGCTGAGTCTTTAGTCGTCTTCAGTCATCGCTGCTGATCAGTTTCCAGATCACGGCACCTACGGCGCCGCCGATCAGTGGCGCCAGCCAGAACAGCCAGAGCTGTGCGAGCGCGGGACCCTCGGCAAAGAGCGCCACCCCGGTCGAACGCGCGGGGTTTACCGATGTATTGGTCACCGGGATCGAGATCAGGTGAATCAGCGTCAGTCCGAGCCCGATGGCAATCGGGGCAAAGCCTGCGGGCGCGCCGGCCGAGGTCGCGCCGAGAATGATCACCAGGAACATGGCAGTCAGCACGATCTCGATCACCAGCGCCGAAATCAGCGAATAGCCCTGCGGCGAGGCCTCGCCGTAGCCGTTCGTGGCAAACCCGCCAACGCCCGCAAAGCCGGCCGCGCCGGAGGCAATGACATAGAGAACTGCCGCCGCCGCAATGGCGCCGATCACCTGTGCGATCCAGTAGGGGATCAGGTCCTTGCCCTCGTGCCGGCCGGCAATGACCAGCCCCAGCGTAACCGCCGGGTTGAAATG
>CAYGNB010000463.1:0-2404 GCA_964351135.1 uncultured Rhodobacterales bacterium
GTGGACGGCACCTCGTTATCGATCTCTATGATCCAAAGCCCAACCGGCCTCAGACACTGAAAGTCGGCGGGCGCGAACTTGCCTTCCCGCCCGAAAACACGTCGCCATTGCAGGTATCCACGATCAGCTTGCATCGCTTTGGGACCGGCAAACCGGCGCTTGTCGATACGGCCCCCGTTCCCTCCGCACACCCTGCCCCGGCCATACAAACAGCGGCACCGTCGAACATGTCCGAACTTCGGCTCAGACAGCAGATCGAACGCGCGGCCTCCCAGGGCCTGCTGACCCCGACCCCACCCTCGGTGAACCTGACTGACGAAACGTCGCCCTCACCCAGCGCAACCAAACAGGCTGATCCCGAAACCGGCCCGGCGACCGCGGCAGACGAACAACTGCGACCCCGGCCATTTCCCCAAATTCTGGCCGTTACCGCGATCGACCGCGACCGGCCCGGATATGTGCCCGCCGATCCAACGCCACAACGCTGTATTCCCGATGACGATGTCGACCTGCCGGGCTGGGCCAGCGACGAACCCTTCGACCATCAGATATCCCGCCTTCGCGCGCGCCTCTACGGCGAATTCGACAAGCTGGATGAACAGGCGGCACTCGACCTCGCCCGCACGTATCTGCATTTCGGTTTCGGCGCCGAGGCCCGCCGCGCGCTCGATCTGGCATCACCCGGGCGCGAAACCGCATCCGTGCTGACTGCGCTGTCTCATCTGCTGGACCAAACCGATCTGGAGGCTGCGGGGAACACTTTCGCCACACAACAGGAATGCGGCGGCGATGTGGCGTTGTGGGCAGCGCTCGGCAATCCCGACATAGCCGCCAATGCCAATCCGGAGGCGGTCCGGCGCGGGTTTGCCCGGCTGCCCGCCCATCTGCGGCGCCATTTGGGGCCCGTTCTAGGCCGCCGGTTGCTTGATGCAGGACAAGCCGAACTCGCCGCCGCGATCCTGCGCACCTCCGAACGGGTAACCGACGCCACTGACCCGCATCAGCGTCTGGCCGAGGCCCGGATCGATACCGGTTCCGGGCAAGACCGGACGGGCGACACCGAACTGGCCAAAGTCGCGACGGAAGGGTCCGAGGTCGCACCGGATGCCCTGATAGAATTGATTGACCGGCGTCTGGCCGAATTCGGCACCGTTACCCCCGATCTGCCCGACCTGGTATCGGCTTATGCGCTTGAATATCGACATACGCCGCTGGGTCCCGATCTGCGCCGCGTCCGCACGCTCGCCATGGCGCTGGCCGGTCGGTTCGCGGACGCATTCGATACCTTGCCCCAGATCAAAGAGGATGACACCGCGCGCAGCGTGAGGTCATCGGTTCTGAACATTCTGACCCGGCGCGCGGATGACCTGACCTTCCTGCAATACGCGCTATCATCTGCCCCGCAGCAGGATTGGGGCGTTTCCGCCGATACGGCGACGGAAACCGCACAGCGCCTGCTGGGCCTGGGCTTTGCCGCCGAGGCCTGGGACCTGCTCGCCTCATCCAATGAACGGGGGACGCCCGAGCAACGGCTGCTTCGGGCGAAAACAGCCCTGGAACTCGGTAAACCGCACCGCGGCCTCGTGGAACTGCTCGGTGTGGAGTCGCCGGACGCCGACCGGCTGCGCGCCCGGGCCATGCGGATGACGGCCAGCCACACGGAGGCCGCACGCTTCTCGGCGGCTTCCGACGATCTACCGGAACGGCTGCGCAGTCTCTGGCTCGCGGGGCAACCGGTTGACGCCCCCAAGCCCGATCCCGAACCGACAAACGCCACAGAGAACCCGGAGACCCACTATGCCGGGATCGTTTCACTGACGACCGCAATCGAAAACCCGCCCTCAACGCCCTCGGTTGAACCATCGCTCGCCCACGCGCGTGAGCTACTGACCAACAGCGAAACTCTCAGAGACAACATCAGTGCGCTTCGCGAGGCCGCCGCCGATATCCAAAACAGCGGAGAGTCGTGATCCCGGCAGGCTTTCACAAATTACACAGCATGTCTCGGCTAACGCTTTATCAACCCGCAGCCTCTAGCCTTGGCCGAAACGACGACGATGGTTGAGAGAGGTCAGAATGACCTGCCAGAAAAAATCGGAATGGCACTCCCTCCATTGGGGTCGCGCCCCTGGACTCTATGCCTGGGTCGCGGCGGTCGTGCTGACGGCATCTTTACCGAACAATGCCCGCGCCACAAACGTAGGCCGCGACGCGGGCCTTTGCGACCGTGCCGCTATCGCCGCCGCGCGCAGTGAAAACGTGCCCGCCGAAGTCCTGATGGCCATCACGCGAACCGAAACCGGCCGTGCCAGGCCGTCCGGGCTCCAGCCCTGGCCCTGGACTGTCAACATGGAAGGTATCGGATCCTGGTTCGACAGCGAAAGGCAGGCCTATGACCACGTGA
>CAYGNB010000464.1:0-2401 GCA_964351135.1 uncultured Rhodobacterales bacterium
GGCGCGCTGCCCATCTGCCAGAACACCCAGTTCATCACCTCGGTCCGCTCGGGGCCCGTGGTGGGCAGGAACGCCCCGAATTTCTCGGCCAGGTGAAACAGGATCGAGGCGCTTTCGAACACCCGCACCGGTTCATCGCCGGACCGATCCCATAGGGCCGGGATCTTTGAGTTCGGGTTGGCCTCGACAAACCCGCTGCCGAACTGGTCGCCTTCGCCGATATTAATCAGCCAGGCATCGTATTCCGCGCCTGTATGGCCCAGTGCCAGCAGTTCTTCGAGCATCACGGTCGCCTTCACGCCATTTGGCGTGGCCAGCGAATAAAGCTGCATCGGATGTTTGCCTACCGGCAGGTCCTTGTCATGGGTGGGACCCGCGATAGGACGGTTGATGCTGGCAAATCGTCCACCGCTTTCGCTGTCCCAGGTCCAGACGGCGGGCGGCTCATACGGGGCGGGGTCGTTGGGATGCTTGTCGGCGTCTTTCATCGGGTCGGCTCCATCCATCGCGTTGTGCTGGGTGCACATATATCTGCAATCGCCCGTTCGAACAGGCCCCCAATCTGTGCAGGAGATCACAACGGCTCCGCAGCCATCACAGGGGCGCGAGACCCCCTTCGCGTCGCCGGGGCAATGCCTATTGTCGGATGCGGCGGCGGCCTTTCGCTGCCTGCTTTGACCAGCATTGAGAGGACAGAATGACCCGTTTCGCACTTGCCATTGCAGCCGCCGCCACGGCGTTCACCGTGTTCCACAGTCTCCCGGCGCAGGCCGGCGATCAATATGTCGACAGCACCGGCTTTGCCGTGTCGGGCCATGACGTGGTTGCCTATTTCGATCTCGAACAGGCGCCGGTCGGTCAGGCACAGCCCGCCGCCGTGCCGGGCCGCTCGGACATCACCGCCGAATGGAACGGTGCCACCTTCGCCTTTGCCAGCGAAGCCAACCGCGACAAGTTTGTCGCCAATCCAGAACAGTATGCGCCGCAATACGATGGCCACTGCGCCTATGGGGTGGCCAAGGGCGGCAAGGTGCCCGGTAACCCGAACCTGTGGCGTATCGTGGATGGCAAGCTGTTCCTGAACATCACCAAGAACGTGGTCGGGTTCTGGGAAGAGGACATCCCCGGTAACATCTCGACCGCCGAGGGCAACTGGCCCGGGATCGAAACCACGCCGGCATCGGAAAACCCGATCCCCAACTACAGTTCGGACGCACCGGTTCCCAACTGACGCAGGGGTAGGGTCAGTCGAACAGCGTCACCGAAGGCTCTGCCCGATAGGCGGCAAAGGCAGCCGTGATGTCGCTGGGAATGACCCGGCCCAGCGACAGATCGGGCAGGGCGTCTTCGGCGAAAAACGCGGCATCCAGGGTTTCCGGTCCCGGCCGAGGGTCCTGGGTATCGATCTCGTCACAGAGAAAATACAGTTTGTAGAAATCACGGGCATCCGCTGGGTAGGGATGCCGCGCCTTGTGCCGCAACCCGTAGAGACGGCGCGCGCGGGTGTGCAGCCCGGCTTCCTCCAAGATCTCTTTTTCAGCGTTTTCAGCCGGGGACAGGCCAATATCCGCGAAACCGCCCGGCATCGCCCATTTTCCGTCCGTGCGTTCGCGGACCAGCAGGATACGATCCTCGCGGAACACAGCGCCGCGGATGTCCAGGCTGGGCGTTGCGTACCCTGCCGCATGCACCGGCACCAGATCCTCGATACGCGCAACCGGCACGCGGCCGAGATCGGCCAGCATGTCGCGCGCGATTGCGGCCAGTTCGTCATAGCGTTCGCGATCGAACGGGTCGCTGCAGAAATGCTGGCCGGTTTCCGCCAGCGCCAGCAGCCGTTTGGCCCGGGCCAGCCAGACATCCTCGAGCGCGGCGAGATCCTGGCGCATGCCGGTCGGGATCAGCGGCGGCGGTCGCGGCGTGCGCTCATCGGCTGGAACGCCACGCCGACATGCGCCTCGCAATAGGGTTTGCCGACCTGTACCGGCAGCCCGCAGAACCAGAAATCCTCGGTTGCCGGGTCGCCCACCGGCCATTTGCAGGTGCGTTCGGTCAGTTCCATCAGGCTCAGCTTCTTGGCCTTCTTCTCGACCTCGTTGACCTTGGCCAGCGCCTCGGGGCTGATTTCATTGGCCGAGGGTTGTGGCGGCAGCGGCTGCCCCGCCGGAATGATCTGACGGCGCGCGGGCGTTGCAGGTTTCGCTTCGGCCGGTGCCGGCTGTGCGGCAGGACGGGCCGGTTCGGTCTTGGGCGTGGGTTTCGGCGCGGCCTCCGCCTTGGGCGCCGCTTTCGGCTCGGCAGGCTTGGCGGTGGCGGCACTGCCACCGCTCTGGCGGTTGGACAGGCCCAGCCGATGTACCTTGCCGATCACCGCGTTGCGGGTCACGCCGCCCAGTTCCTT
>CAYGNB010000465.1:0-2391 GCA_964351135.1 uncultured Rhodobacterales bacterium
GCCGACCCGATGAACATCACGCTGGTGGTGGAAACCGGCGATCATCATGTCAGCGTGATCGACGGTGACACGTTCGAGGTGCTGGACCGGTTCGAGACGCCCTTTGCCGTGCATGGCGGGCCCAAGTTTTCGCCCGACGGACGGTTCGTGTTCATCATGTCGCGCGATGGCTGGGTGCAGAAATACGATATCTGGTCGCTGCATCAGGTGGGCCGCGTGCGCGCCGGTTTCAACAGCCGCAATATCGCCATCAGCCGCGACGGCAAACATCTGGCGGTCGCCAATTACCTGCCGATGACGCTGACACTGCTGTCCACCGCCGACCTGTCGGTGGAAAAGGTGATGCCGGTGATTTCCAAATCCGGTCTGCACAGCCGGGTGTCGGCTGTCTATCAGGCGCCACAGCGCGACAGTTTCATCCTCGCGCTCAAGGACGCGCCCGAAATCTGGGAGGTCGCCACCGACCCCGATGCCGAACCGGTCTATGAGGGTTTCGTCCATTCCCGCGAAAAGGACATGGTCGAGGCAATCCCCTCGTCTGAGGGGCTGTTCGCGCGGCGGCGGATCGAGATTGCCGAGCCGCTCGACGATTTCTTCTTTACCGACGATTACCGCCACCTGATCGGCGCTGCGCGCGATGGCGCGCGGGGCGTGGTGGTGAACCTGAATGTAGGGCGCGAAATCGCGGAACTGCCACTGCCGGGGATGCCGCATCTGGGCTCGGGCATCAGCTGGGATCTCGACGGGCGGCGGGTGATGGCCACACCGCATCTGAAAGAGGGCAAGCTGTCGATCATCGATACCACCGACTGGACCGTGCTGCGCGTGATCGACACCCAGGGGCCGGGGTTCTTTCTGCGCAGCCATGAAAACAGCCCCTATTTCTGGGCCGACGTGTTCTTTGGCCCCAACCGCGACCTGATGCATGTGATCGACAAACAAAGCCTCGAAATCGTCCGTACCCTGCGCCCCGAACCCGGCGCGACCGTGGCGCATGTGGAGTTTACCCGCGACGGGCGCTATGCTCTGGTTTCGGTATGGGAGGACGATGGCGCCGTGATCGTCTACGACGCCGAAACGCTGGAAGAAGTTCGCAGGCTGCCGATGCGCAAGCCATCCGGGAAATACAATGTCTTCAACAAGATCACCTTCTCAGAAGGCACCAGCCACTGATCCGGTGGCGGTGATCGTCAGCCACGGCCAGCCGTCCGAACCGGACCCGCCCGAGGCGGAACTGGCCGACCTCGCGCGCGATGTGGCGGCGTTACTGCCGGGGCGCGACATCCGCAGCGCCACGCTGGCCAAACCCGGCGCGCTCGACGCTGCGCTGACCGATGCGGGGCCCGCGCCGCTGATCTATCCGCTGTTCATGACCGATGGCTGGTTTACCCAATCGGCCCTGCCCAAACGTGTCGGCAATCCGGCGGCACGCATCCTCGCACCGTTCGGCGCCGATCCGGCGCTGCCGCCGCTGGCCCGAGACATTCTCGCCGAAACGCTCGCCAACCGGGGGTGGCGGGCGGATGAAACCTGCCTGGTGATCGCCGCCCACGGATCGGGCCGCAGCCGCAATTCCGCCCGCGCCACCGAAGCCTTTGCGGCGGCGCTGGCGGCATTGTTGCGGTTCCGCGAGGTCCGGCTCGGCTATGTCGAGGAACCGCCCTATCTGGGCGACGTGGTGTTCGACACCGGCGCGCAGGCGATCTGCCTGCCCTTCTTTGCCGCGTCGGGCGGCCATGTGCAGGAGGATCTGCCCGAGGCGCTGAACCTCGCCGGTTTTCCGGGCGCGCGGCTCGGCCCGCTCGGGATCCACGCGCGGGTGCCGCAGATGATCGCGGCGGCGCTGGCCCGCGCCATGCAGGAGCAGGCGGCATGACCAGAGAACACCCGGCCCGGCACCGCAGCGGCTGGCCCTTCGGCAAGCTCTATGCCGTACTCTATGTATTCACCGCCGGAGCGGTGGCGATCAACCTGTTCATGCTGGGGCTGATGTGGCAGGCGCTGGGCCTGCCCGCCATTTCGCCCGTCACCACGATCCTGCTGGCAATCCCGCTGGGGTTGCCAGCCAACTGGCTCGTCACCCGCTGGGTGCGCGGGATGATGGATGAGGCCGACGGGGTGAAATGAAAAACGCCCCGCCGATCCGGCGGGGCGTAACAAACGCGGCGTGGACCGGTTCTTACTGGAATGTCTTGAGATAGGCGATCACGTCGTCGATATCCTTTTCCTTGCGCAATCCGGCAAAGGACATCTTGGTGCCGGGCACGACATCCTTGGGCTTGGTCAGATAGGCGGTGAGGGTTTCCTCATCCCAGACCAGTCCTTCCTCTGCCTTCGTCTTCATCCCGTCCGAATATTTGAAATCGGCATTGTGCATGGCCGGCGCGCCGA
>CAYGNB010000466.1:0-2379 GCA_964351135.1 uncultured Rhodobacterales bacterium
GTGATGCCGTCGCCCTGTTCCAGCCGCGCCCGGTGGCCATAGCGCACCCCGTCATAGCGCGCGAGGTTCGAGGACGCCTCGGCCGGGGCGATCACGTAATAGGTGGGCAGCGCGTATTGCGTGTGCGGCAGCGAGATATCGACGATCTCGGCGCCCGCATCCTGCATCATCTCGCGGCCCTGCGCCCACAGGTTTTCGATCTCGTCGGGCATGCCGTCCATGCGGTATTCGCGCGGGATGCCGATTTTCTTGCCACGGATATCGCCGGTCAGCGCCGCCTCGAAATCGGGCACGGGCAGGTCGGCGCTGGTGGAGTCCTTGGGGTCGTGCCCGGCCATCGCGCCCAACATGATTGCCGCGTCACGCACGGATTTTGTCATCGGTCCGGCCTGATCCAGCGAGGATGCAAAGGCAACGATACCCCAGCGCGAACACCGCCCGTAGGTCGGTTTGATGCCCACCGTACCGGTAAAGGCCGCCGGCTGGCGGATCGACCCGCCGGTATCGGTGCCGGTGGCGGCCAGGCACAGGTCGGCGGCGACAGCCGCGGCCGAACCGCCCGACGAGCCGCCCGGCGTCAGCGGCGTCTCGTCATTGCCGCGCCGCCACGGGTTCACCGCGTTGCCATAGGTCGAGGTCTCGTTGGACGATCCCATCGCGAATTCGTCCATGTTCAATTTACCCAGCATCACGGCGCCCGCGTCGGCGAGGTTCTGCGATACGGTCGATTCGTACTCCGGGCGGAAGCCTTCGAGGATGCGGCTGGCGGCCTGGGACGGCACACCGCGCGTGCAGAACAGATCCTTGATGCCGACGGGCAGACCGCACATGGCGGGCGTCTCTTCGGACCCTTTCAGGCGTTCATCGGCGGCGGCGGCGCGCTCCAGCGCGATCTCGGGCGTTTTGTGTACGAACGCGTTGAGCGCGCCGGCGGTCTCGATCGCGGCCAGGCAGGCCTCGGTCAGTTCGTGCGAGGTGGTTTCGCCCTTGCGGAGCGCGTCGCGGGCCTCGGCCAGCCCCAGTCGGTTCAGTTCGGTCATGTCAGTCGTCTTTCCTGGGCGGGGCGGCGGGTCACTCGACCACCTTGGGTACGGCGAAGAACCCTTCGCGGGCATCCGGGGCGTTGGACAGCACCTTGTCCTGCTGGTTTCCGTCGGTCACCACGTCGGCGCGGCGCTTGAGCCGCTGCGGGGTCACGCTGGTCATCGGCTCGACGCCGTCGATATCGACCTCGTTGAGCTGTTCGATAAAGCCGAGGATGGTGTTGAATTCCTCCGCCAGTGCCGGCAGCGCGTCCTCTTCGACCCGGATCCGGGCCAGTTTCGCCACCTTGGCGGCGGTGCTTGTGTCGATCGACATGAAAACCTCTCGTCGGTGCCTTTGACGGATGTCATGGGCATTTACCCCCGTGCCGGTCGCCCCGCAAGCCTGCGCTGGAAAACCGCCCCCTCCGAGGTGGCAATTCACGCCCCCGGTGCTAGGGTCGTCATGCATGGACGGTAGAGGAGATGACCATGAACATCATCTGGCTGGGTCACGGCAGTTTCCGCATCGAGGCCGAAGGGCAGGTATTGCTGATTGACCCGTGGCTGACCGGCAACCCGTTGCTGCCCGAGGACCGTCACGCCGAAGCTGTCGAGGGTGCGACGCATATCCTTTTGACCCATGCGCATTTCGACCATGTGATCGACGTGTTGCCGCTGGCCAGGAAGCTGGGTGTGCCGGTGGCGGGGCAATACGACCTGATGGGGCTCTGGTCGGAAACCGAAGGCATCGAAACCGTGGGCTTCAACAAGGGGGGCACCATCGATCTGGGTGGCGTGGCGGTCTCCATGGTGCCGGCGTCGCACAGCTCGACCTTCTCGACACCCGAAGGGCTGCGCACCGGCGGGTCCGAGGTCGGGTACATGCTGCGCGCCGACGGGCACACGGTCTATGCGTCGGGCGATACCGATATCATGGCGGATATGGCGTGGATGGGCGAATATTACGCGCCGGATGTGGGGATCCTGTCGGCGGGCGGCCATTTCACCATGGACATGAAGGCCGCGGCCTGGGCGGCGAAGAAGTATTTCAACTTCAAGACCGTGATCCCCGGTCACTACCGGACCTTCCCGATCCTCGAACAGTCGGCGCGGGTGCTGGCCGAGGGCCTGCCGGGCGTCGATGTGATCGAACCGCAGGTGCTTGAGGCGATCATGCTCTAGAATTGCTGTTGACTCGGGCCAACGCACGGGTAAAAGGCGGGCTTCAGTGATTTCACGGGTGGCGTTTGCCGCCCGCGCGACGGAGATGAAGAATGGCGAAGCCGACCACAATCAAGATCCGCCTGAATTCGACCGCGGGCACCGGCCACTTCTATGTGACCAAGAAAAACGC
>CAYGNB010000467.1:0-2375 GCA_964351135.1 uncultured Rhodobacterales bacterium
TGGATACCGTTGGGGTTCTGCACCCGGTTCACGTTCCAGCCCCGTGCCTCCAGCCGGTCGGCCACGGCAAAGATGTTCAGCTGCGGATCGGTCGAGCGGTAGGCCAGCAGCGGCCCCTGCGGGTTGCCGATCACCGCCAGCCCGTCAATCGCCGCGATGCCCGATACCAGCGCCTCGACCGCCTCGGTGGTACGGCGGGCCAGATCGCGATAGCCGTCGACCCCCATTTTCTGCATCACCGCCCAGGCGGCGGCATAGGCCCCACCCGGCCGTGTGCCGAGCAGCGCGGGCGATGCGAACACGCCGCCGGGCCAGTCCTGATAGACGAACATCTGGTGTTTCAGCGTATCCAGGTCACGATACAGGATCAGCGACGCCCCCTTGGCCGCGTAGCCGTATTTGTGCAGGTCTGCCGAGATCGAGGTCACGCCGGGCACCCGGAAATCCCAGTCGGGCAAATCGGCGCCGTTCATCTCGATGAAGGGCAGGATGAACCCGCCCACGCAGGCATCCACATGCACGGGCACACCCTTGGCCGCGGCGATGTCGGCCATCTGCGCGATGGGGTCGATGGTCCCATGCGGATACTCGGGTGCCGAGCCCAGCACCATCACCGTGTTGCGGTCGATCCGGCGCGCAAGCTTGGAAATATCGGTGGCGTGATCGGCGGTCATCGGCAGCAGCCGGGGCTTCACCCCGAAATACTCGGCGGCCTTGAACCAGGCCACATGCGCGGTGGCGGGGATCACCATGTTGGGCCGCCTGACCCGCCGGGTCTTGCGGGCCATGTCGCGATAGGTCTTGACCGCCATCAGACAGCTTTCGGTGCCGCCCGCGGTCAGCACCCCGCAGGTGTCCGGCCCGCCGTGCAGGAACCCGGCCGCCATCGACACGATGTCGGTTTCCATCCGCTTGAGGCTGCGAAAGGCCGCCGGGTTCAGCCCGTTGGCCGAGGAATACTTGCGGTAAGCCGCATAGGCGAAATCGTCATGGGCATCGTCCAGATGGTAAACGAGGCTCCAGATCCGCCCGTCGCGGTAATCGGGATCCTCCGCCGCGAACCCGCCCAGATCGTCGAGGATCGCGGCCTCGTCACGGCCCTGTTCGGGCAGCCTTGCATGGGTCATGTCCTATCCTCCCGAACCCAGGATCAGCGCGACCGTGATCGCCAGGTAGTTGCCCAGCGCAAAACCCAGAATCCCCGTTGCCATCCCCGACATCAGCACGCCGGGATTGCCAAGCGCGCGCGCCGTCATCGGCACAAAGGCAGGCGACATGATCGCGGCAACCGATGTAATCAGGAAGGTGTCGCGGTCAACTCTGACGGCGCGGCACAGCACGGCATGCAGCGCGAGACTGCCGAAGGTGGCGATCAGGACAAAAGCCAGCACCGACAGGTCCATGCCCGCCAGCGCCGCCGGGTCGAGCGAGGCCGCCACCCCGAAGGTAAAGACATAGATCAGGTACATGCCCAGCCGCGGCGCGGCGCGGTTGCCCCGCAGTGGCCGCCACAGCGACCCGATCAGGCCCAGGCTGGTCAGCAGCACGATCACCATGATCTGCGCCTCGGCAAAACGAAACAGCGGCGCCAGCGCCAGTGCCAGACCGACGCAGAGCCCGGCCGCGCCCAGCGCCAGCGCCACCCCCGGCAATGCCGCGCGGGTCAGCAGATCGGCATAGGCTTCCTCGGGCTGCGCCCCCACTGCCCCCGTGCCCCGGTCCGCCTCGAACGCGGGCAGCAGCCGGGCAAAGAGGCGCGGCCCGACGGTCAGGACGAACATCAGGTAAACCGCCCCCACCGCCGTATCCACGGTGGCGAACAGCAGGTATCGCGCGTCCGGGATACCCAGCGCCAGCTTGATCGCGCCCAGATTGGCGATGCCGCCGGTGTACATGCCGATCGCCATCGCCGAGAGCTGCTCGGGCTGCGCAACCCCGCGCGCGGAAAAGGCGGCAAACAGCAGGCTGGACACACAGACCACCGCCGCCACCGCCAACGCCATCGACATGAGCGCCCGCCCGGCCACCTGCCCCCAGGCGCGCAGATCGACCGAGAACAGCAGCAGCGGCAATGCCAGCCCCAGCGCCGCCTCGGTCACAGTGGTGCGAATGCCTGCCGCCGTCTCGGGCAGCAGGCCGGACATGCCCAGCAGCAGCCCCGCCGCATAACACAGCACGATCGGCCCCGCCTTGCGCGCCAGCGCCGAATGCCGGCACAGCCACAACAGCCCCGCCGGGGCGACGACGAACAGCGCCGCAATACTCAGATCCTGCATTTTCCCTGCCCCGTTCCGCTGGCCTGCGTCTGGACAGGCCCCGATGATCCTTCATACTGGCAGAAAAGGGTTTTCCCTGGAAACACTTAACATCGGCGC
>CAYGNB010000468.1:0-2366 GCA_964351135.1 uncultured Rhodobacterales bacterium
GCCCCGAGACCGTCCGATGCGTCGCCCTTTCCGATCAGTCCGGTGAAAAAAGAAAACATGCTCATACTCCGGGATTTCTTCCTCGCCAGAGAGAGCATGACAAACGCCGGTTACCGGTTCTTTACCGCTTTTGCGTCAAATGACAGGGAGTTTCTTCGAATTGGAGGCAATACTGTGACAGATTTTTTACCGCTGGCCGCGGAGCGCACCGCGGCACCCGCCGCAGGCGCCGCCAGGCCGGAGGATCCCCGGCTCTCTCGCGCGAGGGAAGCGGCCGTGAAGCTCGAGGCCACCTTTCTGGCCGAGATGCTCAAGGCCGCGGGCTTCGGCGAGCCGGTTGAGGAGTTTTCCGGCGGTACCGGGGAGGATCAGTTCGCCTCCTTCTATCGCACCGCCGTGGCCGAGCGGATTGCCGAAACCGGCGGTCTGGGTCTGGCCGAACATTTCCTGCGCGCGATGATGGAGAGAGAGAATGACCGATAACCCGGTAGCCCCGATCATGACCGAACTCGACGCCCTGCTGGAACGCGAGCGCGTTGCGCTCCTTGCGGGAGAGCTTGACAGCCTCCCCGGGCTTTTTCGCGAAAAGACCAAGCTGATCGACCGGTTGTCCGGGCTCGACGCCGCGGCCGGCGCCCTTCCCGATGCGCTGAAACAAAAGGCGATCCGCAACCAGGCGTTGCTCGACGGAGCGCTTCAGGGCATCCGCCAGGTCGCGGGTCGGATCGCGGCGCTGAGGCGCCTGCGCCAGTCCTTCGAGACCTATGACGAAACCGGCCGCAGGCGCACCATCGAAGGCGACATCGTGCGCCGGATCGAAAAACGAGCCTGAGGGAATTGTCTCAAATACCGACGAGATCGCCGGCGCGACTTAGCACTCCATTAGCACCTCGGCGCCCATTGTGAACCTGCATTCAGCAACGGGTGGCGCGGCGGGCATCTGCATGCCTTCCGCAAGGGTCAGAACGACGTCTTGAGGCCGTCTCCCGACCGGGGGCGGGACGTTTCACAGGCGCAAAGCGCCGCAGGCTAAAGGAAGATGCTCATGTCCAGCATTCTGACGAATAACAGCGCCATGGTGGCGCTGCAAACCCTGAAATCGGTCAATACCAACCTGGGCAAGACCCAGGAGATGATCTCGACCGGCAAGAAGGTGGCGACCGCGAAGGACAATTCCGCCGTGTTCGCCATCTCGAAAGTCATGCAGTCGGATGTCGCCGGCTTCAAGGCGATCTCGGAAAGTCTCGCGCTCGGCGAATCCACCGTCGCGGTGGCGCGTCAGGCCTCCGAGACCGTGGCCGACCTGCTCATCGACATGAAGGCGAAGATCGTCGCGGCGCAGGAAGACAACGTCGACCGGGCCAAGATCAACGCCGATGTAACCGAGTTGAAGAACCAGATCGACTCGGTCGTCGCCGCGGCGCAGTTCAACGGCTTGAATCTGATCGACGGCAACACCGCCAGTGCGACCGTTCTGGCGTCGCTCGACCGCGACAGTTCCGGCAATGTCACCTCCTCGTCGATCACCGTCACCGGGCAGGATCTGGCCACCGGCGGCTATTCCGCCAAGGCGGTCTTTACCGGCACCGACGGCATCGCCGCAGACAATGACGACAGCTTCGGCTTCGCGCTCGACGGCAATGGCGGCACCGACGACAACGGCACGGTGGTTATCGTCGACCCGACCTATGCGGCGGGCGACAAGATCTCGATGCGGCTGGGCGATGTGGAGGTGTCCTATACGGTGACTGCCGAGGATATCGCCAGCACCTCGGTCGAGGATATCGTCGCGGTCAACCTCAAGTCACAGATCGAGGCCTCGGGTGCGAATGTGTCGGTCGATTACAACATCGCCAATGCCGGTACGCTGGTGATCACCAACAACGGGGCTGAATCGCTGTTCGTCTCCGGCCAGTTCACCAATGCCGGGTCGGGCGGTCTGGGCGCAATGGCCGGCATCGACGTGTCGACTTCCGTCAATGCAACGGCTGCGCTGGGCACGATCGAGACCCTGATCGATACCGCCATCGACGCGGCCTCGTCCTTCGGATCGGTCGAGGGCCGGATCGAGACCCAGGCGGACTTCATCTCGAACCTGACCGATTCGCTGACCTCCGGCATCGGCACGCTTGTGGATGCCAATATGGAAGAGGCCTCGGCGCGGCTGCAGGCGCTGCAGGTGCAGCAGCAGCTGGCGGTTCAGTCGCTGTCGATCGCCAACCAGGCGCCGCAGACGATCCTGTCGTTGTTCAGAGGTTAAGCCAGGGCGGGGCGCCATTCCGGCGCCCTGTTCCCCGCCTGATCCGAACCCCATTCTGAAAGGACATCGACGTGAACGCCATGCAGCAAGCGCAGGCCGCCTATCG
>CAYGNB010000469.1:0-2353 GCA_964351135.1 uncultured Rhodobacterales bacterium
GGCCGCGACGGACAATGCCAGCGGATCTGGCATCGGATCCCGAAATTCCCAGCTTACCGCCGCGCGGCGTATGGCGCTGCCGGTCATCTGTCCACAGTTTTCCGCCAACTGCGAAAGGCCTTGGCATCGAAATGCTGGGCCTCGTTGGTCTCGCCTACAGGCGGCGCACCGACACGATCCCTGGCATAGATCTTTGCATCCTCGGGCGGTTCGATCCCCAGCGTCGGCAGCAGAGTACCTGTCGCCGCCAGAACGCGATACTTGACATAGCGTTCCAGTGACCGCGCATTGACAAGGTTCGCTTCGGCCTGAAACAACGCATTCTGCGTATTCAGGATATCCAGAAGCGAGCGCGCCCCGACCAAGTATTCCTCCTCATAGGTCTGGCGTAACTGGCGCGAGAGTGCGGCCCTGCGCTCGATTACACTGCGGCGGCGTTGCGCCGACAGCAAGCTGGCCCAGCTATGGCGAACCTCCTTTTCGACCGCGCGGGTCTTGCGCAGCAGATCGGCCCGGCTTTCGCTGACCCGGCGCACCTGCTCCTGTCGCTCCGCCCGTTTGCGTCCGCCCTGGAATTCATAGCGCATCACCAGACCGACCCGCGCGTCCAGGACATCACCCTCGAACCCGTCGAGATCCTCGCCACCAAGAACATCGGCCTCCAGGTGCAGGGTCGGATACCGGTTCGCATCGGCGGCACGCGACATCGCTTCGGCGGTGCCGACGTCGGCCTGACTGAACCGCAAGGTCGGGTTGCGCCGCCGCGCGATACCGAGGGCCTGCTCCAGCGAACCCGGCAGCGCGGAACCGATCCCTGGCATATTGCCCAGATTGTCGGGCTCGATTCCCACGATGGCCAGGAAATTGTCCTCGATGTCCTGCAGATCGAGTTGGAAGCTCATCAGCGTATCTTCGGCCAGGAACACCCGTTCCTCGGCCTGCTGGATGTCGCCGATCGGCAGGGCGCCACCGGCAAACCCGCCCTCCAGCCGGTCGAAGACCGTTCGATGATAGCTGACATTCCGCTGCGCCAGCGACACCAGTTCACGGGCGCGCAGTACGTCGGCATAAAGGCGGATCGCCTCCAGTGAGAGAAACTCCGACCGCTCCAGAACGCGCAGTGCGGCGGCATCGACGCGATAGGCCTGGCGTTCGATTTCCGAGCGGGTCTCGAACCCATCGAAGATCAGTTGCGACATGCGCCCACGCAGTTGATAGCCGCTGATCGCATCATCGGCGGCGGTCAGGTCCGATATGGTATTACCATCATTGAGGCTGGCACCGGCCCAGGCCTCCAGTTCGAATCGCGGAGCACGGAACGCTTCGGCCTGATCCAGTTCGAATTCGATGGCCTGCTTGTTCGCTTCGGCCGCCTTGATATCGGGGTTGGTCTCGAGAACGTAAAGGATCGTATCCTCAAGACTGAGTGCTTCCGCCGATCCGCACCACGCCATCAGGATAACCGATGCCACCGTCGCAAATCGATACCGCGCCATGAATCCCCCAGAAAACATGCAATCAGCAGTAGCATTATTGCAGGGATGGCCGCATGTTGAAAGGCATCGTCGACCTCTGGCAACACATGTGGCCAATATATCGACGGGCGAAGCGTGAAAGACGAGGCAAAACAGATGCACGTATTCCGATGGCTCCTGCTGATGGCGTTTTTCCCAGTGATGGCTGCGGCGCAGGAAATTGGTACAATCAATTTCGACTTCGACTCTGACCAACTCGATGCCGAGGCCCAGGCCAGGGTGGCGGAAATCGCCGAACGGCTGAAAGCCACGCAAAGTTACAAGCCTACCGTCGTCGTGGGTTATACCGATGCCGTCGGCAGCGGCGGCTACAACCTCGACCTGGGGATGCGGCGCGCGCGGCACGTGGCCGAAGCGTTGGCGGCGCTCGGTGTTCCGGTCGATCGCGTGGACCACGTGGAAAGCCGCGGTGAGAACGAGCTTCTGGTCCGAGTGTCGACACCCGAGCGGCAGAACCGCCGCGTCACCGTGCGCCTTGAGGACATCATCGCTGCGTGCCGCAGCTATCGCAACATCCAGCTGTCTAGTTCGGCCATGGGTCCCTCGCTGGATCAGGATCTACGAACCAAACTGGCCACCGCGATCCAGGACTACCAGGCGCTACAGACGAGCGGCGCCAATGGCCCCGCGTTCCAGATGGCCGGCGCTGCGCGCGAGGATTGCGGCATCGCGGTGGGATTTGACTCCCGCGCGACGCGCAAGCTGGAATATGCCAAGCGCTGCCTGTGCAGCTCTGCCCGGCTTGACGTTGCCGCCGGCCGCGCACGTCCGGCAGGCTGACTGTTAATCTCCCTACGATGGGTGGTTTCAGACGGGAC